>JACNFI010000343.1 GCA_014384665.1 Candidatus Cloacimonadota bacterium | reverse complement strand
ACCTTCTGGCAATTTGTTTTAACTTTGGATTATATGGTATGATTCGGTTTCTCATTATTTACATCCCTCTAAATCTCCCTTCAAAGGGAGACTTACATTTGTCATTTCCGTAAGTAACTTCTTTATAATAAAATCCATCACTTTTAACCATTTTTCTGCTAAAGGTACAGCAGTCTCAAATTAAAATTGTTTCTAAGCCGTTACCTATAATTTCTTATTGCTTAATTTTTAAGTGCGAAACTTGAGTAATTAATATCTCTAATAACTCTTTTTGCAAATCTATATCCTTTTGGATTTCCAACATCATAAACTCTCCACTCACAAAGTACCCCATATAATTTTCCTTCTTTTGCAACTTGTTGCAAAACTGGCACATCATCATATTCTTTCATCTTCTTAATTTGCAAAGAATCCTTAATATATGAAAAAATTTCAGGCAAAAAGAAGTATCTTGAAAATGTTTTATAAATAAAAGACTTACCATTTAGTGAAAGTTGCCCGGGCTTTTTATCTGCAAGTTTATCTATCCTGTAGATTGTAGGATTTATAAAGGTAAATTCAATTTTTCCACAATTCCCAAAAAGATTTGCATAACTCTCGTCAGTTATCTTCTGTATAGCAATTGTATTAACACCTTCTTTAAATAATAGATTTATTAGGCTTTTATCAATAATATTCGTGTAATTTTTGGCAAGAAATTTTTATTCTGCCTTGAGACTCTTTTATAAAGGCTATTTAAATGACTAATTATTCACCCCGTTGGATAGAAAAACTTATCCAACGGGGCAAGAATTTCTAATTTCTAATAAAAATTCAAATATCAAATTTACCCCGTTAGATAATTTTACTGTGTGAGATAGTAAAAATCTAATATGAGGAATATCTAACGGGGTGAACAAAAAAGGATTGATTCTCCAAGAATTCGTTCTGAGGACACGGGGATGGCATTATTGGACATTTGAGCTTTGGCATTTTATTTGACATTAGAAATTAGGATTTTGTAATTATTAGTCTTATAATAGATTAATATTTCCTGTTTGGTTCTGGCTTGTCCAGGTTAGGGGTTGATAGATATTTTTCTTGCTCATATTTGTCATAACTAAATTATCTGGAAGGAAGATAGCAAAAGGTTGCTGTCCAATAAAATCTTTAGCAAGATAAATTGCATGGGCTAATCCTCGTCTTTTAGTTTGATTTATGAAATAGATTTCAGGAGTGTTTGGCTTATTTTGGGATTCCTTTTTAATAAACTCTGAAATATAGTCATTCATAATTGTCTTCTCAGGATGAGTAATAATAGCAATTTCTCTAATGTCTGATTTTATCATATCTTTAATTGCATATTCAATAATAGGTTTTTTGCAAATAGGAAGCATTTCTTTAGGAATATTTTGGGATAAAGAACGCATCCGTGTGCCAAAACCCGCAGCCGGAATTACTCCTTTAATGATTTTTTTCATAACTACTTTTCTTTACTTTTTTATTAAAATCTTAAAACCATAGAGATTTGGTCAAACTTTATATTGAAATTTTGCAGATATGATAAAAAATTTTAAATAAATTGACAATATATTTAGGAAATTGAATTTAAAAAAATAAAATAAATATTGGAGGATCATTATGAAAAGAATTATTGCTTTATTACTAATATTAATACCATTAAATCTTTTTGCAAATAATATTGACTACTCATCCTTCTCAGTTGCAACAACAGATGATTTTCTTGCAACAAAAGTAAATCCAGCTGCAATAGGATTTGGTAATGCTGGTGGTCTTGGATACTTGCAATACTTTAGTGAGGAAAAATTTCTGAAAAAACATGCCCTTTTTATTAACCTTGATAAGCTTGGTTACTGTTTTGAAAATCTTCAAGATACTGTAAATATTCATACACTTTCAAATGGGTTTAACTACGGAATAAAAAATATGTATCTCGGTTGGGATTATACTTGGAAGAACAGTAAATGGCAGGATGGAAAGTGGAGATTTTCAATGCTTATCAGACCTTGGGATTTCTTTTCCTTTGGAGCTGTTGGACAAGACATTACTTCAAATAAAATTTCTGCTCGTATTGGATTAGCTCTCAGACCTATCTCTTTTAAAAATATTTTCTGGGATAGATTAACTCTAACTTGTGATATGGAATATGAAAAAGATAAATGGTTTAAACCAATCGTGGGCATTGAGACTGAGTTTGTTGATGGAATTCAAGTTGGTGGTTCTTTCAATTTTGATAATGAGACTTATACTGCAGACATAAGCATCAATTTTTCCCATTTTAAGTTCGGGACAAGTTACTCAGAAAATAAAAATCATGGTCTCTGTTATGTTAATATCTCAAAAAGAAGCTTTAAATCTTTCTTAGAAACAAAGGAAGAAGACAAATTTTATGACTACAGACTTCAAGGTCATATACTTGACCAGAAACCAATTCAAAAACTTGGACCTTTCAGAATAATAACTACAAAAGGTCATACAATTTCTGAAATCCTTAAAACAATAAAAGAACTAAAAGAAGATGCAGAAATCAAAGGAATCGTATTCAAATCCGGGAATATTGCTACCAGTATAGCAAAATATGAAGAGATAAGGGATGCCCTCTTGGATTTCAAAACTACTGGCAAAAAGATTGTTTACTACTTTGAAAACATCGGAAATATGAATTATGCTATGGCTGCATCAGTAGGTGATAAAATTTATCTTAACCCATCTGGATGGATTGGACTTTCTGGCTTATCTATCTCTATGCCATATATAAAGGAGTTATTAGATACTCTCGGTATACAGGTAATAAATTTCCGCAGCCATGACTACAAAACTGCAGGTAATATACTATCTGAAAACGAAATGACTGAATCAGAGAAAAAAATGCTAATTTTCTTTCTTGATGGAATCTATGAGGAAATGGTTTCTATGATTGCTCGAGGAAGAGGAATAAACAAAGAAAGAGTAAAAGGACTAATTGATGAAGGTCCATACTTTATTGCCAAAGATGCCCTTAATGCTGGTTTGATAGATGGAATCATATATGAAGATGAACTTGAAGATAAAATTAAAGATGAATTTGATAATGTTAGAATTGTTAAAAAGTATAAAAAAAATATATTCCGTTATGATTGGAGTGATGATTACAAAGCTAAAATAGCAATGATTTATGCGACTGGATTTATTCATTCAGGAAAAGGACAGCCTGGTAAGTCTATTGGTTCTGAAACGATGGCAAAAGCAATCAAATCCGCAAGAGAAAATAAGTCAATAAAAGGCATTATCTTTAGAATAGACAGCGGAGGCGGCTCTGCTCTTGCTTCTGATATTATATGCAGAGAAATATCTCTTTGTAAAGAAGGCAAAAATGCAAAGCATGTTGTCGTTTCAATGTCTGGTGTAGCTGGCTCAGGTGGATATTACATTGCTTGTAAGGCAGATAAGATATTAGCAGAACCAAGTACTGTAACCGGGTCTATTGGAGTAATAGGAATAGCATTTAATTTGGAAAAACTATATGAAAAGATTCATGTCAATATAGGATTAGTAAAGAAGGGCAAACACGCTGACATTGGCTCCACAAGCAGAGAGATGACTGAGGAAGAAAAAGAAATGATTAAAAATGCAATCAATAATTGTTATTGGGATTTTGTAGATAATGTCGCTGAGGGCCGGAGGATGACAAGAGAAGAGGTTAATGTGGTTGGTAAAGGCAGGATCTGGACAGGAAAGCAAGCCAAAGAAAGAGGTTTGGTAGATGAATTGGGTGGAATGAACAAAGCTATTGATATTTTAAAGAATTTAGCAAATATTGATAAAGATGTTGAGGTTGTAGTTTATCCACAAGCAAAACCCAGTTTTACTATTTCACTTGATTCTGATATGTCAGGAATGAAAACTGATGCTTTACCAGAAGAGATTAGAAATATAGTAGAAATAATTAAAGATGCGAATTTCTATATAGATGAAAAAATTCTGTATTTGATGCCTTATAAATTTCCAGAAAAGGTGAAGTAAAAGGAATATTTGATACTCGCAACCCGCAACTCGCAACCCGCAACCCGCAACTCGCAACCCGCAACTCGCAACTCGCAACTCGTAACTCACTTTTTGATTATCCAGTTTTCAGTTTTATTGTATTACTTTCCAATTATTTTAACAAATACTTTCCTATTTCTCGGTCCATCAAATTCGCAGAAGAAAACCGCCTGCCAGGTTCCTAAAACGAGAGAACCATTTTCAATCAATACAGTTTGAGAACAGCCAACTAAACTTGATTTAATATGAGCTGCTGAATTCCCTTCTAAATGCTGATAATTATCTCTAAGTGGAATTACTTTATCCAGTTCATACAATAAATCATGCACAACAGAGGGGTCTGCACCTTCATTAATGGTAATTGCAGCTGTTGTATGCGGGACAAAAAGAGTTATCAGCCCATCTTTCACTGCAGAATCTTTCACAATCTTCTGAATCTGCGAAGTGATATTTATACACTGAAATTGGCTATCGCTTTTTACAAATAATGTTTGCATATTATCTCCTACAAAAATTTAAATAACCGATTACACTTCAAAATAGTTTGTCAAATTTTTATAAAAAACTTGCAAAAAAATATAATTTCTAATTTTTGCAACATAATATTAGTATGTTTACGAGGAGTTATGAAACCAATCTATTTAGATTATAATGCAACTACACCCATTGCGCCAGAAGTTGCACAAGCAATGAAGCCCTTTCTGAATTCTCATTTTGGAAACCCATCAAGTTTACACTGGTATGGTTTTCAGACCAAGAAAGCTGTTGAAAAGGCAAGAAAACAAGTTGCAAATTTAATCCACGCTTATCCAGATGAGATAATCTTTACAAGTGGTGGTTCAGAATCCAATAATTTTGCGATTCAAGGTTTTGCTTTATCTCATAAAGATAGAGGAAATCACATAATAACCTCTTCAATAGAGCATCCATCAGTTATAGAGGTTTGTGAATATTTAGAATCACAGGGATTCAATGTTTCTTATCTTCCTGTTAATGAATATGGATTGGTTGACCCTAAAGATATTAAAAATGCAATCACTCCTCAAACTATTTTAATTTCAATTATGCATTCAAATAATGAAGTTGGAACAATTCAACCAATATCAGCGATAGTTAAAATTGCAAAACAAAACAACATTACCTTACATACAGATGCAGCACAATCTATTGGAAAGGTTTTTATCAATGTAGATGAGTTGGGGATAGACCTTTTATCAATTGCAGGTCATAAATTATATGCACCAAAAGGTATTGGTGCACTTTACATTCGTAGAGGGACAACTCTGCAGAAAATGATTCATGGAGCAAACCACGAGCAGAACCTTCGGGCTGGCACTGAGAATGTTCTGGGAATTGTTGGGTTGGGAAAAGCGTGTGAACTTGCAGGCAGGGAACTGGATAAGAATAATAAACATATAAAGTTAATGAGAGACCTTCTACATAAAAAACTCACTGAATCTAATCTTGATTTTCATTTGAATGGGCATCCAGAAAAGTGTTTGCCAAATACTTTAAGTATAAGTTTTTATAAAACTGAAGCAAACACAGTTCTTTCTGAAATGAGAGAAGTTGCTGCTTCTGCTGGGGCTGCTTGTCATTCTGAACAAATTGATGTTTCCGCTGTTTTGCAGGCAATGAATGTACATACTGATTATGCAAGGGGAACTATTCGGTTTTCAACAGGTATATTTACTACAGAGAGTGAAATTGAACAAGCAGCAAAAATTATTATCAAGACTGTAAAAAAATTCCAAACGAAGAAAGAGCATATTAAAATTGGTATGAAAGAAGAGAGCAAATTAACTCATTTTACTCATGGAATGGGATGTGCCTGTAAAATCCAACCCCAAATTTTGGAAACAATATTAAAAAAATTACCAATTGCTGTTGATAAAAATGTATTGGTTAGCACAAATACAGCAGACGATGCTGCTGTCTACAAAATTAATGATAATACCGCAGTTGTTGTTACTGTGGATTTCTTTACTCCTATTGTAGATAATCCTACTGATTTTGGAATGATTGCAACCGCAAATGCTTTAAGCGATATTTATGCAATGGGTGGTAAACCAATATTTGCTTTGAATATTGTTGGATTTCCAACTAACCGTCTGCCAATATATGTATTAGAAGAGATATTACAAGGTGCTTATAAAAAAGCCACAGAAGCAGGTATAAGCGTGATTGGTGGACATTCTATTGAAGATACAGAACCAATATACGGTATGGTAGTAGTTGGTATTGTTCATCCTGAAAAAATTTGGAAAAATATAGGTATGCAACCCGGTGATGATATTTTTCTCACAAAACCCATAGGAACTGGTATTCAATCCACTGCATTGAAAAGAGGATTGCTTTCAGAAATTCAAAAGCTTGAATTGATTAAAACAATGAGCACTTTGAACAATTTAGCATCAGAAATACTGAAGAATTTTACTGTTCACTCTTGTACAGATGTTACTGGCTTTGGTTTATTGGGACATTTATCTGAGATGACTAAAGCCAGCAATGTTACTGTGGAAGTAAGTTTTGAAAAAGTCAAATTCCTTTCTGGTGTAATGGAATTTGCTACAGGAAATGTCATCCCTGGCGGGACTCTATCCAATTTAGAATTTGTCAAATCTATTGTAGAATGGGATTCATCAATTTCATATATTCAGAAAGTTCTTTTATGCGATGCACAAACATCAGGTGGCTTGTTAGTTTCTATTCCAGAAAATGAAAGTAAAGATTTAACAGCTCAATTTATAAAAAAGGGGGTCAAAGAATTTTCTAAAATTGGAAAAGTTATTTCGCACGGAAAGGGCAAGATTTTGGTGAAATAGATTTTTATCAGTATAATATTTTCATCTGAAATGCATTGCCACAGAGGCACAGAGACACAGAGATAATTTTTATTCTCTTTTTTGATTATCCCTTGCTCATATTGCTGCATCTTATTTTCATTCTCCTTTGCCTGCCCCGTCTGCCCTGTGAAATCTTTATTTATTTCACTGGGGTTAAATCTTTTCCTATTTAATGGGGTGTTCCGATTTGTTTTCGGGACATGTATGTTTCATCTGAAAATACCTCACCGCAGAGACGCAGAGTTCACAGAGAATATCTGATAACTCTACTCAAATGCTATTTTCATGCTCCTTTGCGTCCCGAGTTTCTTTCGGGACATGTAGGTTTCATATGAAAATACTTTATAACCACAAAGACACGATCCCCGCGTCCGCGGGGACACAAATGTAAGTGTAAAATTACGAATTACAAGTACATTGAAACGATCCTAACACCATTTGTAATGGTGTTTTAATAAACAGGATTAC
Source organism: Candidatus Cloacimonadota bacterium (assembly GCA_014384665.1). Classification (GTDB taxonomy): domain Bacteria; phylum Cloacimonadota; class Cloacimonadia; order JGIOTU-2; family JGIOTU-2; genus JACNFI01. Next base: position 6,473 of record JACNFI010000343.1, on the reverse strand, counting down.
AAATCCTGTTAGGAACAATTGCAATTGGGATCTATGCATTCCGTTCCTCAATTTTCATTATCCCTTGAGCCAAAATATCGGCATGAATGTTTCACCAGATATACATTAAAAATCAATGAAAAATACTGATAAAAATTGGTTATATTTTTTTCTAACGACAGATGTTCTCCAGTTACACTCGTTTAATTGTAACAATATTAAGTAACTCAAGTTTCACCCGCCTGCCAAAGTTTATCCTTCGTCCCGATTATATCGGGACTACGGAGAATGGACCTTGTGCGAAGGGCAGGCAGGAAGAATGAAAAACCCCGTAGGATATTTATCCAACGAGGTAAACAGCTGAAATGTTTTGCATAAGGCGTTTTGTTATCCCCAATTCAATTGGGGACATATGCACCTCTTGCCTTCGCGTAGCTACGCCGAAGCAAGGTCGATGCGTCAATTTAAAACGAAGTGTCCCCGCGAACGCGGGGATGACGGCGATCCCCGCGGATGCGGGGATATGACAATGATTGAAAGAATACGATTTAATGCTGTTTTAGAAACCGCGAAACTTGATTTAAATAATTTTTTTTTCAAAATATTTTTCTTTATGTGCTTGGTATTTTTACTTTTATAACCTGCTTTTAACTATCAAATTTAGATGAAATTTTTACTCCATATAATTTTTTTATTAAAAAAAATTACAAAATTTAAAGTTTCACTTGACAAGCAATTTTTCGCCTTTGTTTTTTCTCACAAAATTTTCAAAGGAATTGAAAATCTAAAATGAAAATTCATGAATATCAGGCGAAAGAGATTTTTGCTAACTATAATATCCCCATCCAAAACCAAATCATTTGCTATACAACCAGAGAAATAAGGCAAGCAGCTACAAAATTTAACAAACCTGTTGTCATCAAAGCACAAGTTCAAGTTGGTGGAAGAGGCAAAGCAGGCGGAGTTAAAATTGCAAAAAATCCAGTTCAGGCAGAACAGGCTGGCACACAAATTCTTGGAATGAAAATCAAAGGGCTAACTGTTGAAAAAGTGCTTGTCTCCGATGCAATTGATATCAAAAGCGAATCGTATGTTGGAATTACAAATGATAGAAATTCAAAAAATATTGTAATAATGGTAAGTTCTGAAGGCGGAGTTGAGATTGAAGAGGTCGCAAAGCGAACACCTGAAAAGATTTTCAAAATGGGAATTAATCCTGAAATAGGAATTTTTGATTTCCAGGCAAGAAATCTCGCATTCAAATTATTTGACGATATTAAAATTGTCTCAGAAACAGCCACTATTATCAAAAATTTATACAGATGCTATGTTGAAACTGATTCATCCCTATCTGAGATAAATCCACTGGTGGTTACTGTAGAAGGGAAAGTAATAGCCCTTGATGCAAAGATGAATTTTGATGACAATGCACTTTATCGTCATCAAGAGATTGAAAAATTGCGAGACCCGACTGAAGATGAGAAAAAGGAAATTGATGCGAAAAATAAAGGTTTGAGTTATATCAAACTTGATGGTGAAATCGGCTGTATGGTTAATGGCGCTGGTCTTGCAATGGCAACAATGGATTTGATAAAGCTTTACGGCGGTGAACCTGCAAATTTTCTGGATATTGGCGGAAGTTCAAATCCCCAAAAAGTTATTGATGCGATGAACATTCTTCTTGGCGATAAAAATGTTAAAGTTGTTATGATAAATATTTTTGGCGGAATCACAAGATGCGATGATGTTGCAAAAGGACTTGTCCTGGCAATGAAAAAAATTGATGTAAAACTTCCAATCGTTGCACGATTAACCGGCACAAATGAGAAAGAAGGGCGAGAAATTCTCAAAAATAGTAATCTGATTTCTGCTTCCTCAATGAGCGATGCAGCTAAAAAAGCAATTTCTCTAATATAAAGGATTTAACAAAATATGAGCATTTTAGTTGATGAAAAAACTCGAGTGATTGTTCAGGGAATTACAGGAAGAGATGGCAGATTTCATACTCTCAAAATGAAAGAATATGGAACAAATGTCGTTGGGGGCGTTTCCCCAGGAAAAGCAGGTCAGGATGTTGATGGAATTCCGGTTTTCAATTCAGTAAAAAATGCAGTTAGTGAAACTGATGCTGATACATCTGTAATTTTTGTACCAGCCAGATTTGCCACTGATGCAATGTGCGAGGCATCTGAAGCTGGAATAAAATTGGTTGTCGCTGTCTCTGAAGGCATTCCTACGATTGATATGATAAAAACCGTTAAATTTCTGGAAAAAAATAATACATTTTTGATTGGTCCAAATTGCCCCGGTTTGATTTCTCCAGAAAAATGTAAAATCGGAATTCTGCCAGCAGAAATCTTCAAAAAAGGAAATGTTGGTGTAATCTCCCGAAGCGGAACATTAACTTACGAAATCGTGAATGAAATCACCAAATCTGGACTTGGAGAATCAACCTGTATGGGAATTGGTGGAGACCCGATTATCGGTTTGAATTTTATTGAACTTCTCTCAATGTTTGAAAATGACCCGCAAACTGACGCAGTTGTTCTAATCGGAGAGATTGGTGGTGATGCGGAAGAACAAGCAGCAGAATTCATCTCAAAAAATATGACAAAACCTGTAGTTGCTTTTATTGCAGGTCAGACAGCACCTCCAGGTAAACGAATGGGACATGCCGGTGCAATCATTTCCAGCGGTTCTGGAACAGCAGAGGAAAAAATCTACGCATTTGAAAAAGTTGGCGTTTCTGTTGCAAAAGAGCCATCAGAAATAGCAAAATTGCTAAAAGCTAAATTATGACAAAAGAAGAGCATATAGAATATTGGCTGGAAACTGCAGGAGAAGATTGGAAGACCGCCAATCATCTTTTCGAAAAAGGTGATTATTCATGGTGCCTTTTTCTATGCCATTTGGTTTTGGAAAAATATTTAAAAGCGCTTTATGTCCAGAATGTTGATAAATCAGTTCCTTATAAACAGCAATTATCAATTATAGCAAAGAAAGCAAAACTACATTTAACTAATAATCAAATTGATTTTCTTGATGAAGTTACCGAATTCAATATTGAAACCAGGTATTCTGATTATAAAAAAAGATTTAGGGAAAAAGCAACCAAAACTTTTACATTAAATTACATCCAAAAAATAAAGGAATTCAAAAAATGGCTGAGAACATTGATAAAAATTTAGCAAGAAAAAATGTTATTGATTTCATCAATAAAGTAAGAAGCAAAAAAATTAAAATAATAACAGCTTATATTTTTGGTTCTTTAGTTAAGGGAAATTTTAATGAATGGAGTGATATTGATGTTGCAATAATTTCTGGAAGCCTTTCTGGAGATATTTTTGATGACAGGGTTTTGCTAATGAAATTACGCAGAGATATTGATCTGCGCATAGAACCGCATCCTTTTCTTCCAGAAGAATGGGATGAATCAAATCCATTTGTGCTTGAAATTAAAAAGAATGGTGAAAAGATAATCTAAAGGTGAATCTGTGAAAGAAATTGATATATCAAAAATTATACCTGTTGTAAAAAAACTTTGTATGGATGCGAATTATTATATTGACGAAGATGTGATAAAAAAAATTAAAGAATTCCAAAAGAAGGAAGAATCTCCAACTGCCCAGGAAATTCTCTCTATAATGCTTGAGAATTACAAACTTGCGGCTGACGAAAAAATGCCGATATGCCAGGATACTGGCGTTGCTGTAGTGTTTGTTGAATTGGGACAGGATGTGCATCTGATTGGCGGAGATTTCTATGAAGCAATAAATGAAGGAGTTCGTCAGGGATATAAAGATGGCTATCTTCGTAAATCTATGGTGGATGACCCGGTAATCAAAAGAAAAAATACAGGCGATAATACACCAGCACTTATTTATACAGATATTGTTCCCGGAGACAAAATTAAAATTACCATAGCTCCCAAAGGCGGTGGAGCAGAAAATATGAGTGAAGTCAAAATGATGAAGGCAGCAGATGGAATTGAAGGTGTGAAGGATTTTGTGGTAGATAGAGTAAAGAGGTCTGGTGGAAATCCCTGCCCACCTGTTATAGTCGGAATTGGTATTGGAGGAAATTTTGAGCAAAGTGCACTACTGGCCAAGAAAGCACTTCTCGTTCCGCTTTATGAAAAAAATCCCAGCCCTGTTTGGGCAAAGGTTGAAGATGAAATATTAGACCGCGTAAATAAATTAGGAATAGGACCTCAAGGTCTTGGCGGAATGACAACTGCACTTGCAGTGAATATTCTCTATAAACCTTGTCATATTGCATCAATGCCTGTTGCTGTTAATATGCAGTGTCATGTTCATAGGCATAAAAGTGCAATTATTGAGTAGGTAAAATTATGGCAAATGAAAAGTATCTACAAACTCCATTCAAAGATGAAGATTTAGAAAATCTAAAAATCGGTGATAAAGTTTTTATCAGCGGAACAATTTATACTGCCCGTGATGCAGCTCATAAAAGATTGGTAGAACTAATCAAATCTGGCAAGGAATTACCTGTTGACATAAGAGGACAGGTAATTTATTTTGTTGGACCTGCTCCTGCAAAACCTGGAATGGCAATCGGTTCTGCTGGACCAACCACCAGTTACAGGATGGACCCATATTCCCCAATTCTTTTAGATGCTGGATTAAAAGGGATGATTGGAAAAGGTCCACGAAGTCAAGAAGTAATTGGCTCTATGAAAAAAAATAAAGCAGTATATTTTGCAGCAATTGGCGGAGCTGCAGTCGTAATTGCACAATCTATTAAAAAAGCAGAAATTGTTGCTTATGAAGATTTGGGAGCAGAAGCTATCAGAAAACTTGAAGTTGAAAATTTTCCTTGCATTGTTGCAAATGATATTTATGGAAATGACCTTTATCAAGAAGGAACGGCAAAATTTGAAATTAGTCCACCAAAGGTGGATCCGCCTCAGGCGGAAAATTAGAAACTTGCCTGTCCACCGAAGCATTGCGAAGGTGAAATACTTGATGAATGGTTCTAAATATAGGTAAAATTTGAAAGAGTTATACGCAATATGTAGGAGAAAAAAAGATGAGTAATTTTATTCATGGAGATAATTTAGAACACAAAATTAGAGTTGAAAAGCAATCCCAAAATAAGAAGCTATTGGATGAAATTAAGGTAATGTATCTCAAATGGAAAGAAGATAATTTAAAGATTACTGGAACAACCAGAGAGAACATAAAAAAGAGAGTAAAACTTCTTAATAACTATAAAGCATTTATAGACCAACCAAGGTTCAAAAAGGAATCTGGAAATAAGTATGGTTTTACTTCACAATCACAATTACATTCTTCTGTTATAGAAGAATTCATGTATTACTTGTTCAAAGATATTGGCAAATTGACACATAAACATATATATTGGGGACGGACACAAGCATATACTAATTTGTATTTTGCACCATCAAGCATTGATGCATTTGAAGAAAGTTCAAACATTATTATAAATGTTAAAAACCAGGATTTTTCAATTTCTAAGTAGGTAAGATAAAAGATGGCATACTTGTTTAAAGAAAAGATTAATTCCTCTGATAAGCAAAGTTTCAATATGATTTTGGAAGAATTTCATGATTTGTTAAAAGTATTTATAGAAAATACCCCAAAATCACCTAATACACAAATATTTTTTGAGACAACAAAAATGACCGAGAAAAGCAAATTTATCTTGAAAGCAACTATACTTTATTTTGGCAAAGCAATTTTTATGAAGTATTGTCTTGATAATGATTTTCTATCTGTTTCATTAAAAAATGATTTATATGAATCTATGAATGAATTTTATGAACACTTTGAAGATAGGTATTTCAATCTTACTAGCGATGAGTTATATACCTATTATATCCCACCACATCATCTTGATTTGCAACTATTAGATTTACTTAATAAATATGATTTTAGAAATGTAGATACTGATTTGATAGGCAAACTTTATGAACAATTTATTGGCAAAGAAGAAAGAATATTGCTTGGGCAAGTTTATACTCCAGATGAGGTTATAGATTATATTTTGACTCATGTAGGATACACCGTAAGCACTGATTTAAAGAATAAAAAAATAATAGACATCTCTTGTGGTAGTGGCGCATTTATTTTGCGAGCAGCTAATATTTTAATTAAAAATCTAAAAAACAGAAAATATGATTACTATTCTATTTTTGAAGCAGTGCGAAATAATATATGGGGGTTAGATATAAATCCATTTTCACTCAAATTAGCAGAAATAAATCTACTATTTGCTACCTCCGATTTATTGCGAGAAATTAAAAATCAAAATTCAGCATTCAAGACCAAAGAATTCAATTTATTTTTGACTAACTCTGTTAATAAAAAAGACTCCCGTGATGATGAAACCATTTTCTGCTTAAAAAATAGGATGGGAGAGTTCAAAAGTGGATTTGATTTTGTTGTTGGAAATCCTCCGTATTTGGAAGCAAAAAAGATGCCTGATGAATTGAAAAAACTATGCCGAGAAAA
>JACNFI010000342.1 GCA_014384665.1 Candidatus Cloacimonadota bacterium | reverse complement strand
GAGAAGCAAGCCGTAGCCAGAAATAAAGTGAAAATACTCATTTTGCAGATCTCATTAATAAATATATGATTAAGGAGATTTCATAATGACAGCTTTTTTTACAAGTGTAAAACCAATAATTATTCCAATTTCTATTGTGATCGGTTGCATATTAGTAGGAATAATCCTACAAAAAATTATATTTGTAAGTCTATTAAAAATAGCTAAAGGGACTTCATGGAAAGGTGATGACATAATCATACATTCTATTAAAGGGATGTTAATTCTATGGAGTTTTATTATTGGTATTTATATTGCTTTACCATTTATTTCTCTATCTTCAGAGGTTATAAAGATTTTGAATAAGATTATTTTAACTCTGATTATCTTTTCTGTAACTCTTGTGATTGCAAAAATGGCTGCTGGCTTTGCCCAGCAATATGGAGAAAAAGCTGGTGGAACGCTTGCCAGTACAAGCATATTTAGACATATTACAACGGCTGTTATATTAGTTATTGGAATTCTCATCATCTTACAAGGTTTAGGTATTGCAATAACTCCAATTTTAACTGCATTGGGGGTTGGAGGTTTGGCTGTGGCTCTGGCTTTAAAGGATACACTTTCTAACTTATTCTCTGGATTTCAGATAATTGCAGCAGGGCAGATAAAAAAAGGCGATTACATAAAACTTTCCTCTGGAGAAGCAGGATATGTAACAGACATCAACTGGAGAAATACAACTATTAAGGCATTTGGAAATAATATTATTGTAATTCCAAACTCAAAAATAGCTTCACTTATTGTAACAAACTACAATTTACCACAGAAAAATACCTCAGTACCAATCGAGGTCGGTGTAAGTTATGACAGTGACCTCGAATTTGTGGAAAGTGTGACATTGGATGTAGCCAGAGAAGTTATGAAAGAGCTTAAAGATTTATCAGCAAAAACTAACCCAATTATAAGGTATCGTTCATTCGGAGAATCAAGCATAAACTTTGCAATCATTCTTTATGTTAGTGAGTATGTAAATAAATTTTTACTTCGTCATGAATTTATCAAACGACTTCATAAACGATACAATGAAGAAGGAATCGAAATACCTTTCCCACTTAGAACTGTTATTATGAAACAACCCAAAGAATAATATTCAACTTAATCCATATATTTTATTTGTCTTAGACAATTCTTTTTCCCAACTCTTTTTACAGGAAAAAAATTGATGTTTATCCCCAAACTTTTGTTTATGAAAATATGTGTTCACTCTAAAAACCCCTGAAGGGGTTAAATTTGGTTTTTTTTACCTCTTTACCCACAGTTAAAACTGTGGGCTAACCTTTTGATAATTCGGAAGTTAGGAGGTTAGAAGCCCACAACTTTAGTTGTGGGAATTTATCCCCAAACAGGTTATTTTAACCATTTTAATGGTTTCTATAGTGGACTCAAAATATAAATTTACAAAAAGGGTTATATCGGTGAATCTCGGTGTTCTCGGCCTGCCTGGCATAGCCTTCACCCTCCGTCCCAATTTTTTCGGGACTGCGGAGGACGGGTTGGCGAAGCCAGGTGGTAATAAAACAAATGAATAATTATAACGAATGTCACCTCTGTCCGAGAAATTGCAAAGTAGATCGAACAAAAGGCAAATCAGGATTTTGTGGAGAATCTGATAAACTTAAAATTTCCAGCATTGGCCCACATTTCGGTGAAGAACCCCCTATCTCTGGAACTAACGGTTCGGGAACTATATTTTTTACAGGATGTTCTTTGAAATGTATCTTTTGCCAGAATTATCAAATCTCTATGGATGGAATGGGACGAATCTGGGAGGTTTCTGAAGTTGTGAATGAAATTGAAAAGATGTATTATGCTTACAAAGTTCATAATGTAAATTTTGTTACTCCTGACCATTTCTTTCCACATACAATTGAGATTGTTAAGCTCTTGCGAAAAAGGAAGATAGACATCCCAATCTTATACAATACTTCAGGTTACCAAAAACTATCTTCTCTGAAAAAAATTGAAGATTATACTGATATGTATATGCCTGATTTCAAATATTCAGATAAGAACTTGAGCAAAAAATTATCTAATTGTGATGACTATCCAGAAATTACGATTGAAGCAATTTCAGAAATGGTTAAACAAAAAGGATTTTTAGACAGTTTTGAAAATAATACAAATATCGCCAAAAAAGGAGTCCTTGTAAGACATCTGATATTGCCAGATAATGTAAAGAACTCCATTGATGTACTAACCACACTTTTTTTAGAATTTGGAAAAAATATTCCTATTAGTCTGATGTCCCAATATTATCCCGCACAGAGATTTAGAGTGAATTCAGAAAATGAGGATATTAGCTTTTTAAATCGCAGGATAACCTCTGATGAATTTAAACAGGTTTATGAACATGCTTTGAGTTTAGGCTTGAAAAATATGTTAGTTCAATTTCCATACAATTTTAAAACCCAATCTGATATAACCGATTTTGTGCCAGATTTTCGGAAGAAAAAGCCTTTTAAAGGGAATAAGGATATAGGGATATAAGGATATAGGGAAATAAGGAAATAAGGACTTTTGTTTTAGTCCTTGAACCCCAGGGAGTAAACGAGAAAAAGGTCTCAAAACATTAATGGATTGAGACCTTTATTTTACTAAATATATTCTTTACCAATTTACCCCGTTAGATAATTTATAAAAATAATTTATAACTCTTTTTTATATTCACTAATTGGCTGATAATATAATATCACTGGTGTCGCGTTAAAGTGTCATTAAAACCTTATAACTTCTGCTATTTTGGGA
>JACNFI010000341.1 GCA_014384665.1 Candidatus Cloacimonadota bacterium | reverse complement strand
GAAAGTAAAACATTAGAATTCAAAAGAGAATTTAATAATTCCAATAAAGAAAAAGTGCTCCAAACAATTATTGCTTTTGCTAATGGAAGTGGTGGAAATATAGTTTTTGGTGTTGGTGATAATAAAAAAAATCTTCGGAATAGCACAACCATTTGATTTGGAGGAGCAATTATCAAATATCATTGAATCTTGTAAACAATATGAAAATATAATTCCGGAATTTAAAGAAGAATTGTTGCAGTTTAAGATTATTTTTTGGAATAAGAAAATAGATAAAAAAGTCGGTGATAAAGTCGGTGATAAGGTCAGAGAAAAGGTGGTCAGAAAGGGTGGTCAGAAAAGGTGGTCAGAATTAAATAAACGACAAGCAGAAATATTACAATTAATTAAGGAGAATCAAAAAATAACAAGGAAAATGTTATCTGAGAAACTTAATATAAATCCTTCTGCAGTTCAAAAACACATAAATTGAAACAAAAAGGTCTCCTTAAAAGAATTGGACCTGATAAAGGCGGATATTGGGAAATTATTACTGATACCCAGTAAATACCCAGAAATTACCCAGAAAATATTTACAGCGAATAAGTATTCACAATTTGTTCGGAGATGGTTCGGAGAAAAGGTCGGTGAAAGGGTGGTCAGAAAAGGTGGGTAGATAATAAACAGAAATCAAAAATGTCACCGGAATGTCACCACTTGTCATCAGATGTCACTATGGTTGAAGAAATACAGGAAAATAAATTTGTCGAATTATCAAAGAAAGACAGGCAGGATATAATAATAGAAGTAATTGAAAAGGGTATTAAATTTAGAATAAAACATTTGGAAAGAATATTTGGAGTAAATTCAAGAACTATTAAAAGAGATTTGAAAGAACTGAAAGATAAAGATTTGAGCGAATTTGTTGGTAATAATGTCACCGTTTTTATAAACTCAAGAAAGGGTAGATTAGTATGAGATATGGAAAGAAAGATTATGGAAAAGGTTTTAACGAAAGCAATCTAAAATATATAAGACAATTTTATCTGACTTTTCTAAATGGTCACGCACTGCGTGACGAATTGAGTTGGACGCATTATAGACTTCTTCTTAAAGTAGAGAAAGAAGAAGCGAGAAGCTTCTATCTGATAGAAACAATCAATAATAAATGGAGCACAAGGGAATTAGAACAGCAATGAAATTATTAAGGATGGATATACATATCCTTTGCAGGAAGTTTGATGAAGTTAGAAAAGACAAAAATCAACAAGACTTCTCAAAGAATACCGCACAGCACTTATTTCAGAAGCGGTAACCGGGAAAATTGATGTGAAAGATGAAGTTGATAAATAGAATAATTGGGATAATTTATGAATAAAAAGTGTGATATTTGGGATATTTTATGATTGACAATGTGATATTTTGGGATAATTTATCAATATGAAACATAGAACATTATTCAAAAAATTATGGACCCACCTTTCTAAAAAGCAGATAACTTTACTTGTAGGTGCTCGTCAAACGGGTAAGACAACTTTGATGCAACAGATGCAATCCAAATTAGAAAAGGAAGAAAAACGCACATTTTTTATTTCACTTGAAGATCCTGAAATATTAAAATTATTAGATGAGCATCCGCGTAATTTATTTCAAGTAATCCCACCATTTAATAATAAGAGAAAAGTTATTCTATTTTTGGATGAAATACAATATTTGAGCAATCCAACTAATTTTCTCAAATACCATTATGATTTAAATCAAGATTCAATAAAATTTGTTGTAAGCGGCTCATCTGCTTTTTATATTGATGAAAAGTTTAAGGACAGTTTAGCCGGACGAAAGCGTATTTTTATATTACCAACTTTAAGTTTTGAAGAATTTTTAATATTTAAAAATAGAAGTGAAATTTCTCCCTTTATTAATTCGGGTTCAATACCAGAAATTTATAAATTAGAATTACAGAAATGGCTTAATGAATATTTATTATTTGGTGGTTATCCGGAGGTTGTTGTGGAAGAAGAACTTTCAGAAAAAAAATTAATTTTAAAGGAAATTGCTGATTCATACATCAAAAAAGATGCTTTAGAAGCCAACCTTAGATACCCTGATATATATGTTAAGATTTTGAAAATTCTATCTTCCAGAAGAGGACTATTTAATTCAAATAATATTGCTAAAAATCTTAAAATAAAATATCAAACCATTAATACTTATGTAAAGCTTATGGAAAAATCTTTTCATATAACAAAAATTTTACCCTTTTATAGAAATGTAGAAAAAGAACTAAGGAAAATGACCAAGATATATTTAAACGATTTAGGTCTTGGAAATTATTTTCTCGGAAATTTTCAGCCGATTTCATTAAGAAGCGATAGAGGTGAACTTTTGGAAAATTTTGTATTCAGACGCTTTTATGACTTTTATTCCGTTGATGATATCCGTTTTTGGAGAACTCAAAAAAAACAAGAAGTTGATTTCATAATTCAGGAATCAAAAGCTTATGAAGTTAAATTCTCAAAAAAAACATTCAATCCTCAAAAGTATCGTTATTTTAAGAAAAAATATCCGGATTTATCTTTTGATTTGATTCATTTAGATAATGTGTTAGAGATTAATCTAAAACCAAAACAATAATTTATTGGAATTTGTATGACAAGAAAATACTTGGAACAAGATTTTGAGGAGCATCTTGAGATAAATTTACTTAATTCTGGTTTTAGAAGAAATATTTCAGAAACCTATGATAAGAACGAGACAATGGTTAAATATACCTTACTTGAGGATAAAAAACAGATATTTGCTTCAAAGT
>JACNFI010000340.1 GCA_014384665.1 Candidatus Cloacimonadota bacterium | reverse complement strand
AGTCGCTCAACCGCAACCGTTAGACCTCGTTTATAATATGAATCATTCTTTCTATGTTCACTTGTGATTTATGCACATTCCTCAAATAAATAATGATTAAATCCGAAATTCGAATAACGAAATTCGAAACAATTTTCAAATTTTCAAAATTCAAATAACCAAAACAAGATTCCTGCCAGTCTGGGTGCCTGTTTAGGCTTATCCAGTCTCGGCTTAGCCGAGCCTAGACGGGCCTGGTCTGTCGGGGCTTGGCCCCACCAAGACCGAATACATTGTTTTGAACATTTGAACATTCGGATTTCGAATTTATTTCGGATTTCGAATTTCGAGTTTCGCATTTAAAATTTATCTATTTTTTTTACAACTGCCCCGCAGGGGCCACCTCTTCCGAGCAATGTCTCGGACGAGGCGTAGTATCTTATCAATAAAATTCGTGTAATTTTTGGCAGAAAAATTATTTATACGGTTTTCATATAATTCAATTCAGGAATAATTACTAAATTCTTTATTTTCAATCCGATAAGAATCATTTGTTTTCCAAGTTGGGTAAGATAATATTTATAAGTATTTCTAATTCGTTTTATCAATCCGTGAGCCATTAATCTTTTTAATATTCTTGATAACTGACTACTAGTTTTACAAACCAAAAACTTACGAATATTCTTATTTTGGAAGCCACTTATATTGAACTCTCCTCTCATAATTATCATTAAAAGATTATGATCTTCTTCATTAAAGAAATTGAAGCCCTTATAATGTCTATTCCCTTTTGTAATTGTTTTAGATATTTTCTCTAGTTTTGTTTTTCCAACCTTGTAATCTTCAATTGCTGATATAAATTGTAAATATCTTCTATTAGAAGCCTTTAAAATATCCTTTAAAGGGTCGAGACTATAGATATTTTTTTTCATAGCTGCATGCTTTTTAGATATTGTGCCGTCTTTATGTTCTACCTTGCGATAGTGTTTAAAAAATGATATGTTATTGGTAGTCGTCTCTATTCTTAATATCTTTCCAAACTTGTCGTACATCTTTATAGAAACTTTACCCATATTGTGTTTGATTCTACTGCCTTCTATACGAACATTATAATTATTGCCCATATCACCTGTATAATTGCCGTGAAGTTTCTTACCTAAAAATGTGGCTATATTATCAGGCTTTACAGTATGAATCCCGTAGGTTATACAACCAACGGGATGAATAGCTGTATTTATAAGTGAATCATAAATAGTTTTTAAGTCAGATTGTAATTTGAATACAATATCAGTTGCGTATTCTGCTTGCATTACGCTCCAATGATATACCTGATTAAAATCTTTGAATACTGGACAATAAGTCTCTGCAAACTTATCCAATAAATTATGCAAGACCTTAACTTTAAGATTATCACAGATATGTTGAGCCTTATCAAAATCATTAATATGTTCAAAAGCATTGTCTATCTTTGAATATCTTATCCCATTCTTATCAAGCTCACTTGCTAACCAATTATGTCCGTTAAAATATATCTGAAGACGAAATGGACACCATGTAGGTACGCGAACATAGCATAAACCCAAAACCTCATCAATAAAATAAAAGTAATAATGAAGACATTTGCTCGTATCGTGTTTGAGATAGGTTTTACCAGTCATTTTGTTATGCCAGGGTTTATATGTTGGACAAGTCTCCATAGCAGAAATAATGTGAACTAAGCCCGGTGCATTCCCTCTTTTGTCTAATATCTTTTGTATAAGGTCTTCTTTGCGGACATTCTTTTTCCTTATAAATTCTATCTCTATTCCATTTGCTTTGGCTATGTTTTCTGTATTTTCTCTTATTTTAAGTTTGAAAGTTTCAGCGAACCTTGGATAGTCAAATATCCGAATTCCTTTTTGATATAAATATGAAGTCATCCCTTTTGCAAAACATATAATTGGAATAGTTCCAGTTATTACCATCCTATCGTAGCAGGATAAAACACCTTCTATTTTCTTTGCATATCGTTGTGTTATTAGTTCCATAGCATAACCTCAAAATAATTTTCAAATTTATTTACAATATTATTTTGAGTATATTTTTTATCAACTTTCTTGATATAGAATTTTCATAAGTTAAAGATTATGTTCCTTTTATTTCGTGTAATTTCGTGGCTAATATTTCCCTTTTTGGTTCTGGCTTGTCCAGGTTAGGAAACTAGTGTTGCATTCTTTAATTAAGTATGCAAAGTTTATCTACAGATGTCATTCTGAATCCTTCACTTTCTGTCATTCTGAGCGATAGCGAAGAATCTCATGAAGTTCAGGACAGGCTTCGTGAAGAATCTCAAGCATTCAAGAGATTCTTCGTCTCCCCGATTTAATCGGGGATTAAAACAGGACTCAGAATGACAATTTAAATATCCCATTATTTTCAGAATGATATACTAGTAGAGCGTTTCATTAAAACATATACATAATCATATATAAAAATTCCAAATGCCAAGCACCCCCGTACAGTCACTATGTTCCTTACAGGGCAGGAAAATAATTTACCCTGTGAAATCCCGATAAAATCAGCGATTTTTCTGGCATAAATAATTTGACTTTTAGACCAAAATTTAGGACAAGTATCTTATGTAAAATGCAACTATCATAGAATTTGATAAAATATTTCATTTCTCAATTGGTCAAATTAAATATGGCGGCCTTTATTTTCTGCCTTAAATTATGTTTCCCTTTTTTCTGGAAAAGTTTTTTCTCTAAAAGTTAAGATTAGAAAAATACCGCCATAATTTATTTTCCATTCCGCCGTGTTGGTAAAGGGCGTGAAC
>JACNFI010000339.1 GCA_014384665.1 Candidatus Cloacimonadota bacterium | reverse complement strand
CTTTTAGCAAGTGTTTTAACTTTCTGTCCTTTTATATTGTAGATTGAAATCTCTACTTTACTGTCTTTGGGTATTGAAAAGGATATTGCAGTTTCTGGATTAAATGGATTAGGATAATTTTGAGTAAGATAAAACGCCTTATGCAAATGTAATATGCTATCATCAACACCAACTCCTCCGGGTATTACCTCAATCTCGTTTGAATACCAACTCTCATCTTCAGAGTTATCATAGCAAGTTACAGCAATATAATAAGTTGTTCCAGTTGAAAGATTAGTAAGCGTGTAAGTTGTATCTATTCCAACATCAACAGTATCAGCATAAGGAAAACTAGTTGAATCACTATCAAAATAAACATTATATCCTGCTAAATCTCCAATTGGACTGTTTTGCCAACTTATTGAAGCATAATCACAACCAACAGCAAGCGTATCTAAACCAAATGGTGGAATGGGTGGTGCTGTTATGTCTGCTTCTGTTAAAAATGGAATAGGATTTACAAATTGATTTACACTATCTCCAAGACCACCTGGATTCCAGAATTGGTGATATGGTCCTGTTTCATGACCCCAATAACAATTACTTGCATCTATCATTACCGAAGGGTCATTATTGAATATCCCGTAGCCGTTTAGCATTATATTGGAATAGTTAATTACTGTATTTGAACCATTTTCTATGTAAATTCCATAACCTGAATTAATATTGCCATTCTCAGTAATTGTACTACTAACAATTGATGGTGAACCACCTGTACAAGAAATACCTTTACCAGTATTCCTTACGACTGTGAGATTTTCAAGTATAGCATTATTTGAAATAGATATTCCATTACCCACATTGTCACTCACTATTAATGAAATTAAAGTAGGATTAAGATTCCATCCTGTATATATACCACCCCCATAATTTTCATTGATAATACTATTAGAAAACGTTGGTGCAGAATCTTGTGAGAAATAAACAACTGAGTGCTCAGAAGAATTTCTAGTTACCTGAACATTATTTATTATTGGGTTTGAGTAGTATGTACAAAATATTGCTGCACCACATCCCCAATTATTTACAATATTACCCTTAATTAAAACATTATCTAGTTGAGGAGAACTTTGTTCACAAAAAATACCTCCTCCTCCTTCACATCCCGGTTGTGGCCATTCCATTATGTTATCTTTAATGGTAACATTTGTCATTGTGGGATTACTGCTGAAACAAGCTATGCCACCACCAGTATATGTTGCAGTATTCCCAATAATAGTAACATTCTGTATTTCTGGGTTTGAACTTGAACAATAAATTCCTCCTCAATCACCAGCCGTATTTCCCAATATGGTTACATTTTCAAGGTTTGGATTAGAATTATTGCAGTAGATACCACCACCATAATTTGCAATATTTTCTGAAATATTACAATCTACTACATTACCAGAAGATGAATGAAAGTAAATTCCTGTATCGTTATTGTTCTCAATTACACATTCAGAAATATAAAGATTTGAATTTTCTTCACCTTTTATTCCAATCCCATTATTCTCTTTTATTTCATTATTTATCAAAACAGCGGAAATAGAATTTGTAAAGGCGCATCCACCACCTTCATTGTTTTCAATAACACAGTTTTCCACTATAGGTGAAGCGTTCAAACAAGAAATTCCACCACCTGCATCAGCTGTTCCATTCTGCAAGGTAAAGCCTTCAATCACTGTGGTTGTGTCAATGGTCGCTCCAAAAATATAAATCACCGTAGATGTGTTTGAACCGTCAATTATTGTGCTATCCGCTCCGAATTCGCTCAATAATTTTATTCCGTTAGTTATAGGCCAAAAAAGATTTTCATAATAAGTACCTGTTGCCACTAAAACAGTATCTCCTTCTGTTGCAGTATTCAAACCTTGCTGTATAGTTGGCTGGTCAGCAGGGACATTAATCACATCTGCCATTGCAAAACTGCTAAAAAGCAGAATAAATAGAGCCAATAAGATTCCTTTTACTTTTTTCATTTTTTCTCCAATTTTTCTCTTTTTTCTTTTTTACTTTATCATATCGCTAACTATTTAGTTACGGCGGTCTAACGGTTGAGTGCACTTGCCTGAAACGCAAATGGCATAATAGCCATAAAGTTGAGAATTAACTTTAACTGGCATAATAGCCGTTAGATTAAGGATGGCACTGCGTTTCTGTCAAGTGCAACGATTGTTAGACCGCCTTAAGTTCTCAATAAGTTTATATTTAATATCTCAACTACGGCTGGTCACTTACTATTACTTTGAAGAATTTTCTATCTTGACCTGACAAACTATAAATATAATTCAAATCCTCGGTTGTGGTGATATAAGTTGACTCATTACATTCAAAATATGGCTCATCAGAACCATAAACCTTATACCATACCCCATTAATTTCAGGATATGAATTGCCATTATAAGTGCCTTCTGTTACCTCTGTCCAACTTATCTCTACATTACTTGCATTTACTACAATATCAATCTCTTCAACAGGATTTGGCGGAATATTGTCTATGGAATAGCCAGAGTCAACAGGAGAACAGTAATAAACAAAAGGATCAATTGTGTGAGCGGAGACAAAGAAGTAAGACATATAATTTCCAGCAGATGTTGAATCTACAAATGTTTCTGAAAGGGCTGAATATTCATTCCATTGCATGGCAGCAATATAATCAATATGTATCCATATAGTATCATCACGGGATAGATAGGTTTGAGGATTGATTATTGCTTTATTAATATCACTTGTAATGTTGATTTGTTTCTCTAATTCAAAAGGATACATTTCCCAG
>JACNFI010000338.1 GCA_014384665.1 Candidatus Cloacimonadota bacterium | reverse complement strand
ACTATCTACGGGGTTTACCTGCCTTATCTTCATTTATCTGAGGTGGATTAAAATTGTAACACGCTTCTCTGAAGCGTCTGTCAGCTGGTCTGGGCGCCCGAGCCTGAAAGGAGCTCTGCTCCATATTATGAACCAGAGATTCATAATACAGACGGAACAGTCCCCGCGGACGCGGGGATCCGTGTTACAGAGGGAATAGAGTTACCAAGTGCGAAACTTGAGTTAGGTTATAAACAAAAATTTTAATTCTGATTTTACCAGTCTTTTATAATAGATTTATACAAAAAAACAATGAAAATTAATATAATAAGAAAGATTGACTATTGGGCTGGAATTCCTATTTGTTTTATTTTCACTATTATTCATAAGATTTGTAAATTGTTTAATATACATAAAAAGCCCTTGAAGAAACCAATGAATATTTTATTTGTAGAACTCTCAGAGATGGGTTCTGCAATTCTTGCATATTCCTCACTACAAAAAGCCAGAGAGCTTTTTCCTGGAGTTCAGCTGTTTTTTCTTATATTTGATGAAAACAAGGAAAGTGTTTATCTAACCGATATAATTCCTGATGAGAATGTATTCACTATTAACTGTTCATCATTTATAAAATTTTTATCTGATACTTTATCAGTCTTATGGAAAATCAGAAAAGCAAAAATAGATACATATATTGATATGGAACTTTTTTCTCGAGCAACAAGTATTATTTCCTATCTTTCAGGTGCGAATAGCCGGGTTGGCTTTTATCGTTATCACATAGAAGGTTTGTATAGAGGAAATTTTCTTACCCATAAAGTAAGTTACAATCCCCATCAACATATATCTTTGAATTTTATTAATCTTGTTTATGCTATCCAATCTAATTTGGAAGATTCACCATTGTTAAAAAAGAGTCTGGAAGTTATCCCAACCGTGCCAAGAATTACCTCTTCCAAAGAAGCAGAAAAAAGTATCTTTTCAAAACTCAAAATAATAAATTCAAATATTGAAAAATCCAGTAAAATCATAATTTTCAATCCTAATGCTGGAATGCTTCCTATTCGAGCATGGCCATTGGAGAAATATATACAACTTGCTAAAAAAATAATCAAACTTAAAGATGTATTCATCGTAGTTATGGGTATTAATGATGCTTCAAAAGATGCTGAATTAATATGTAATGTAAGTAAGGAGTATTGTATTGACTTTACAAATAGAACCACTCTAAAAGAAGTAATTGATTTATTCAACATCTCTGATGTGCTTGTAACAAATGACTCTGGACCTGCACATTTTGCATCACTTACACCTATTAAAAATTTTGTCTTATTTGGTCCAGAAACCCCAGACCTTTACTCCCCATTAGGAGAAAATTGCATTCCTCTATATGCACATTTTAGTTGTAGTCCTTGTGTAAGTGCATTTAACCATAGAAAAACTTCATGTAATGATGCAAAATGTATGCAGGCAATTTCAGTTGAACAAGTGTATTATAAAATTATTGAAGTTTTATAAGATACGAAATAAAAATCATTTTTTTTACAATATATTACTCAACTACTTTGTATGAAAAACTTGACACTATTTAAGTATAAAAAAAATTAACATTAATATTAAAGGAGAATAAGATGCGGAAAATTATTTTGCTTTTATTGGTGGGTTTATTTCTAAGCACAGTTGCTTTTGCAGATTGGGCAATAACAAGAGGACCTGATATTGGAGAAATATACTTTATAGGACCAACAGCAACGGGAGAAGGGATATATTACTCAACAGATTTTGGAGAAACTGCTGTTTGTATGGATAGTATTAGTGAAGTAGAAAGCATCTGTGCTGATCTAACACAAGGTGTGATGTATAGAATAAGAATGCCGAATGTTTTATATTACTCTAGTAATTATGGACAATATGGAAGCTGGATATTTAGGAATAATGATATTTATGAAGTTTATAGTGGTAGAAATGAAGGTTATGTTTATAATAGAATAGGTAGTCATAGTGAAGATTATGGAATAAACTTTGAAACACATCAATGTAATGGATACTTTGGATTGGGTATAACTGGTGAAATAGATAATCAAGATAGTGTAGGATATGCAATTGTATATATATGGGGTGTACCAGACTCTTTATATTTACTAGTATCCTATGATAATTTTGAAAATTTTGAAGTTCAAAATGTGTTCTATGGTCCTGAAGAACCTATTGGAACTTTAACACGAGGTTTTTATTCTGGTGAACTTTATACTATTGGGGGTGATTGGGCAACATTAAGATATAGTAATAATTACGGTTTTTCTTGGGAAGTTAAGAATACTCTATATTTTAATAATGTTACTGACGCAGGTATAGTAGGAGGGAGACAACCAGGCGAAATTTATGTATTCAAAAATTATATTCAATTGATGTGGCAAATAGCCCATACTTATATATATCATAGTTTAGATTATGGTGAAACATTCGAAGTTTACCATCCAATTTCTTTTGGGCCACCACCTTATTACGCTAATTTTGAAGCAGATTCATTAACAGGAACAGTGCCATTATCAGTACAATTCACAGACTTATCAAGTGGTGAAAATATACAAAACTGGGAATGGGATTTTCAAAATGATGGAATCATAGATTCTTATGAACAAAACCCGGAATATACTTACCAGGATACAGGCTCATATTCTGTAAGGCTTTTAATAGATTTTGGTGGATTTGATATTTTAATTAGGCAAAATTATATTCATGTCACAAGTGGTCAAAGTTGTAATGAACATAATATTCAAAATCCTTCTGCAATTAAGCTAACCAATTATCCCAATCCG
>JACNFI010000337.1 GCA_014384665.1 Candidatus Cloacimonadota bacterium | reverse complement strand
TTGATGGCTCATTATACCAATATTTGGTATTATCTGTTCGCCAGGTATCAAGAATATTATTATTTGAAGTATCATAAAAGAACACATCATAAACTTGGTCACTCTGCAATTTTTCATTTGCAACATTATACTGCTCAATTTCAAATGCAAATAGTGAGAGAGTGGATAATATTCCTATAATCATAGAGATAATAATTAGTCGTTTCATCACAACCTCCTTTTATTTTTAATAAGCTGATTTATCAATTATTTTCAATCCCCGGAAAGAAATTTCTTTCCTTACTTATCAGCTCGTATTTTATAAAATAACTTTTCATTTTGTAACGCATTTTCATCAGTAAAGGTAGTATCTGAAACTGTACTAAAATAATATGTGCTATCAGTCGTGAAATAGGGAAAATAAGCATTATAGATATTATAAATAACATCCGTAATAGGATCCCCAAAAGTGTTTTCAGTTACTTTATTCCAAATAAGAATTGCATTTGAACCATTTGTCGTTATTATCAAATTCTCAGGTATTTTGGGCGGATATGCTAATGCTCCTCCACTACCATCATTCATTGCCCAGGGAGAAAAGTGATGGGTGTCATAATTAACAGAATATGTAGATGAAATAAAATCCCAATTATTAACAGTAACTTCATCATCTATATCATCTGGTATCCATTCCTCTTCCTCATCAGAATATGACCAGAGTTGAAGGTTATCTGTTCCAGCAGGTATTGGAGATGTGAATTGAACAGAAACATCACAAGGAAAGGCAGTAAATCCTTCTTCTGCTTTTATTTCATACCATCTATCAAGTGTATGCTCTGGATAATGACATACGGGGTCTCCATTATGTAGAATAACACTTACATTTCCATAGGTTCCAGTATTAAGGGGATCTATAGTTATACTTAAACTATCATAATCATAAGTGAAAGGATCTCCTCTAACCCAGTCTTCACTTGAGAAATTATGTTGTATTTCTCCTTCTATTGGATTTTGTAAGCTTAATGCACTTTCTCCTCCATATAATCTTGTGACTCCCATTGAATCATAACCAACAATCAGATTTTCGGGATAGTTATTTGTAGCACCAAAAGACATAGAAGAAATATGTCCGGATTCTAAAGGTGATGGAATATTGAAATCTCCACGAATACTGTCCTGTCTTGGACTTTCTGCACCTATTATATAAATTCTACCTTCTGTGCTATGATTTGTAGCAACCCATAAGGCATTGTCATTTGTCTCCAGAGCAGAACAAGAAGAGGAACCCCATAAATAAAGACTTGCTCCTCCCCAATGCTCATACTTTATGCCAGTATAACTAACATCATTTAAGTTATGTTTCCTTGTCTTACCTGCTGTGTATGGCGCATCTGTTGACTTTTCGGATATGTATAAATAATCGGATGTTGTAACTAAATCACAGGCATCTAGACCAGTTGGAATAGCCACGGTAGAACTTGCATCAGCATTAAACTCTGCTGCATTTAGAAAGTCAGAATATTCAACATAAATACGACCTGTTTCAAGATAATATAAGTAATTATTTTCACCTATATCAATTCCAATAACAGGATGAAGCTGATTAATTTTATCAAAACTAACAGAGTTATCTTCAATATTGATAACAACAGCAGCTCCGAATTGTTCAGCTGGATTCAAGGATGCACATTGTCCATTGGCAACAGCGACATAAGTTTTTTCTTCTCTGCCATTATTAATCACTTTTGCATAAAGGTCAAAAACCTGCCAACCTAAAATAGAAACATAATCTGAACCATTATCGGTCCATCCTCGATGTTTATTCCTTTCCGAAATATTACCCAGAAAATCCCAACCGGTTCCATCTTCGATATGAGCATCATAAAACAGGGATTCATCTTGATCAAAATCAATAACCCCAACACCGGACATAAATCCATCATAAGCACCGCAATATATGTTACCATCAAGAGCAAAAATCGTGTGGAGTCTATCTGCTATAGTGTTTTGATTTTTAGCATCGTCAGGAGTTGCATCATAACTTTTATATCTCATCCAGAGTGTATTATCTGACGCATCAATAATATCCAATCCTTTTTCAGTTGCAACTAAGATTGCCTGTTCAGGAAAAGCATTAGTAGTGCTTCTTGTATGACTGCCAACATTTCCCAAATTACAACTTCCATAACTATCCGCAATAAAATCGTCTATTTTTACATTGACTTCAACACCGGAACTACCGTGAGTAAAGCATCTTATATAAATATCGTAAGAGCCAAAATTTGTAGCAGAACCAACTGCTGTCCATTTCCATCTATCCTGGTCAACACCTGTGCCAGCATCCCAATAGCCATAATAAGTTGTAACATTATTACCAATTCTGACAATACGCAGTCGTCCTGTAGTTGTAGTGTCAGATACGGCTACTTCGCTGTAATTGTTGTTATAATCATTTCTTGAATAGACATTTGAACCATCACCTTTTTTTGCTCTTTGAACAAAAAGATAATAATTTTGTGGATAGCCCTTATCCTTAATTTCAAATCGTAATTCACCATTATTTTCAGATACGAAATCTTTATAACTAATTTGAATATCAAAATCACCTGTCAATTTCCATTCGTTGTCTGAATTAATTTCTCCGCCATACCATGTAAGACCAGAGATTAATCCATAGAATTCCACATAGCCGCTATCAACTGTTGTGTTTCCATTTTGTTCCCAACGATTAGCGTCTAATGAACCGGTAAAATCATCGCTTGGATTTGATGGCTCATTATACCAATATTTGGTATTATCTGTTCGCCAGGTATCAAGAAT
>JACNFI010000336.1 GCA_014384665.1 Candidatus Cloacimonadota bacterium | reverse complement strand
AAGAAATAAAATACGAATGTTATAACCTATGCTGAACTAATTGAATAATCATATTATTTTATTTAAAGTAAAATAAATATACCCTGAAAAATCGCTGATATATCAGGATGACCATTCGCAAGTTTACAAGGTTATAGGTTTGCTATGAGTATAAAAGTGGTTTTTTTGAAAAAAAAATAAAACAGAAAGCGCCACAAAACTTGACAGAAATAAAATTCTGGTTTTTTTTATTAAAAAATGAATAAAGAAGATATAATAGAAAAGTATAAAGATTTATGAGATCTGCAAAATTGGTTATTTTACTTAATTTCTACTCTAAACTGTCATTCTGAGTGAAACGAAGAATCTCATAACTTGCTGCATAATAAACACATAGAGATTCTTCACTTCGTTCAGAATGACAACGTTGCGTGATATTTAATTATTTTGCAGAACCCATTATAAAGATTTGAAATAGGAGAAAAATATGAATAAATATATTAAAATATTTCCCATATTTTTATTCAGTTCTTGTCCAATAAGTTATATAATATTAATAAGTTGCGAATATATCAAAACTAGAAAATATGAACATAACTGTAAAACTATAGATTATTTCGACAAGAATAAGTTCGTTTAATTAGACCTTTTCAAGGGTAAACTATCCTTTGAAAAGGTATTTTTATACAATTTTATAATTTTAATTATGTAAGATATTTATCACATAAAAAAAATATTAATTAGCAAACTTTTTAAAAAAACTAAGGAGAATATCATGTTAAAACATAACACAAAACATTTCAATAATATTGAATTTAAAACAATAGCTATAATAATTGTTTCATTACTTGTTAGTGCATCCTTATTTGGAGGTAAATCAAATAACTCAAGTAATTATATGGAAGTAACAGAAAGGATTACCCGCTCTGTTCCAAACTTGATAGATTATCAAGGAAAAATAACAGACAGCGATGGAGTCCCGATTGAAGGAGTTGTTTCAATTGAATTTTGTATTTATGATGCAGAAGAAGGTGGAATTGCACTCTGGTCTGAGACACAGAATCCTGTAAATGTTCTCAATGGCTTATTTCATGTGCTTCTTGGTTCTGTTAGTCCAATTCCCGATGACCTTTTCAGTCAAGCAGACCGCTGGATTGGAATTAATGTAGATGGTGATGGAGAAATGACACCAAGAAGCAGGATTGGTAGCGTTCCTTTTGCACATCAGGCAGGTAGCTCTGCTCCAGATAATGATTGGACAATCAGCGGAGATGATATCTATCGTGAAACAGGAAATGTTGGTATTGGAACTGATGCTCCTACCGATTTACTTCATTTGCACAGTGAGACAGGCGTACCTTATTTACATATTACAGATGATGTTACAGGCTCTGATTTAAACGATGGCTTGATTGTTGGTACTAATGGTATTGGTTCTGCCTACATTTTACATCAAAGCAATTATGATTTGCATTTGGGTGCCAATAGCTTATCTAATCAGTTAGTTCTTGATAATAGCGGAAAAGTAGGAATAGGAACGACTTCTCCTGGCACTAAATTGGATGTTGAAGGGACAGTTCATGCTACAGCTTTTATTGGAGATGGTTCCGGACTTACAAATCTTCAAGATGATGATTGGACAATCAGCGGAGATGACATCTATCGTGAAACTGGTAATGTAGGCATCGGAACGACTGAACCATCATATAAATTAGAAGTTGATGGCACTATTAAAGCAACTAATTCTTATTTTCTCGCTACGGGTATAGCTGGTTTTGGTAATTTATATGGGGTTTATGGAGAAGCGCCTGGAATTGGTGTTTGTGGAAAGGGAGATGTTGGTATATGGGGTGTTCCAGATTATGATGTATCAGCAACTGCTATAGCAGGTCGTTTTGATGGCAAAGTTGGTATAGGAATAGAAATCCCACAAACTCAACTTGATATAGCTGGTGGTCAGATTTCTGTGCGAGGAAAAGGTGCACCAACTACAGGAAGTAATCTAGAATTAACTTATAACACCGAAACGGATAGAGGAGAAGTTTTTGCATTTGATAGAACAAACAATGAATATAAACCTTTACGAATTGATGGTTCATTTGTAAGAATAAATGGAACTGCTGGAAGTGGAAACGCAAGTATTGGTACTTCAGAAAATGAAGGTAAACTTCATATAGATAATGGCAGTTATAATGGGCCTGTTTTATATTTAGAAGGCGGTGTATCAGATGAAGGCGATATTGCCTGGAATGCAGCTGAACATCTTCATATCGGAAAATGGGATCCAAACACAGATACTTATGCCAATGTAATGATGCTTGGAAATGACCATAGTTTAAGGCTTTATGAAGCAGACGGTGATATGTCAGTATGTCTGTATGCAGAAGCGGCATATCAGGCACCCAGATTTCAGTTATATAAAGATAACTCAATAAGAGTGGATATTCAAACTACTGAAAACGGTTCCGATGGTGCTCAAATTGCACTTTATAAGTCTGATGGTACAGCCTCCATAGTTCTGGATGCTGAGTATGGTGGTCAAGGTGGAGACGGACGGATTTTCACAGAAGTGTTGGAAATTACAGGCGGAAGCGATATTGCTGAACCCTTTAATATCAATGGCTCAAATATCAAAGAAGGAATGGTTCTTTCTATAGATTCTGCAAATCCTGGAAAACTGAAAATCTCTGAAAAAGCTTATGACCGTTGCGTTGCTGGAATTGTGAGCGGTGCGGGTGGTATCAATGCAGGAATGATTATGGGACAATCTAACTCAATTGCTGATGGTAATGTCCCTGTTGCATTAACGGGACGAGTATATTG
>JACNFI010000335.1 GCA_014384665.1 Candidatus Cloacimonadota bacterium | reverse complement strand
GGCCCTTCTTTTAATTTGTTTATCATAGAGATATTTTATTAGAAGGGTCTTTTTTATGGGCCAGCCCTGAGCAATTTTAATCCTGATGTATCAGGATGGATTCTAATGATAGTAAGTAAGTAGGGTTAATCTATCCCCAGGCAGAGAACCTAAAAAATAAAACCCATCTCTAAATTTAATGCCTTCCGTGTATAGGCACTTAGGATTTTTTAAAATTCTCATTAAAATGTTTTTATTTAACTCACGAATATTAAGCCCGTTAAGTACATAAAGACCTGAAATAAGATAGCTTCTTTAAAAAAAAAATATTTTTTTCTTGACAGGATTATTATTACAGAAATTATTCAGTCCAGACATTGTCCATACAAATTTTTAAAGGTCAATGCTAATTTATATTTTCAAGGAGAAATAAGTGAAAATAACACAAAGTGAGTTGATAGAATTTGCAGATGAACAAAACCTTATAGTATTTGGGAAAAGTAAACATATTACATCTAAGTTGAAATCTCTGCAGCGTTTAATACAGAGGGGATTGATACCAAAACCCAAATGGGAAGGCGGTAATTTTGATTCCTTCTGGGAAAATGACTCAGAAATTAAAGAGCAGGTCCTATGGATTGATGAAAAGATAAAAGAGGGAATATCTTACAGACAGATGAAAGAGGAATTGGAATCAGAAAAGACCTCTCCCCCTGAAGGTCTGATTGCTGAGGATTTGATTTTAACAATAAATGATTTATTAGAGATAAATCCTGGTAGTTCGGAAGTTCTTTTTTTTAAGGTAAAGATACTGTATCTCCTTGGAAAAAGAGAAGAAGCCTTGAAAATCTTACAGAGCTTAGAGACAAAGTGTAAAGACAACAAAGAATTTCTTTTTTTTGTATATGATGAGATGGCACATATATATCACAATTTTGATGCCAAAGAAGAGGAGCTAAAAACCTGTCAAAAACTTATTTCTCTTGCAGAGGAAATGGGTGACAATGAGAAATTAGGTGCTGCATACTGTGATATGGGCAACTGTATACGAGACAGGGAAATGGAAATGGCATTTGAATATTTTCAACGCTCAGTTGACCTCTCAGAAGGGTCTGATTCGCTTGGTGATGCTTATGGCAGCATGTACTGGATCCAACAACAAAAAGGAAATTTTTCTGAAGCAGAAAAATATCTAAAAAAATCACTTGAGATATTTATCCAATCAAATAATAAGCAAAAAGAATGCGTAAGCAAGGCTAACCTTGGAGTATTATACTTAAAATCAAATCGCCTATCCGAAGCTCTTAAACTTATGCAGGAAGCATATCATACCGCATGCCAACTTCACGATTTGGATGGTGAAGCTGCAATTACCGGTAACATAGGAAATATATATTTGAAGAGAGGTTTATTCCCTAAGGCGATAGAACACTTTAGGCATGCCTATCATATCGCATCTCAAATCAAGCATCCAAGAGCACAAAAAGTATGGTTAATAATGATGAGCAAGGTGTATAAAGAGATGGGAAATATTAAAAAAAGCGAATTTTACTTGAAAGAAAGTAAAAAAATTGAAGATCTATCCAATGTTAATAAAGAGGATAAAAAACAGACGATTTCAATTAAAAGCAAAGAAAATGAAATATTTAAAATTTCAGCATTTGATATAGAATAGAAGATATGATTAGCTTTATAATTAAAATAAAAAGTAGAAAGTAGAATGAAAAAGATGGCTGTTAGCAAAAAATTTTGGCAAATCCGCTAACAGCCGAGGATGACATAATGATAGAAATACCGGTAAATGGCTTTTCCCCACTTATGCCGTTTGTTATCCCTGTAAAAAACCCTTCATTGTGTCAAGAAAAATGGTTAATTTCGATAATAGGTGTGGGGAAGTTGAAATGTTTATATCAAATCTCATAAAAGAATCCCGATATATCGGGACTAATGGGACTAAAATAGGTAGAGTGCTTCTTTATTTGATAGCGATTTACTCTGTATCTACTGGAAGAATCCAAGCGAAGTGCTCTTTATTATGTTAACCTAAAAAAATAAAAAAATTCTATACCCCAGTGAAATAAAAAAAAGAATTTCACGGGGTAAAGGAGAAAAGATGAAAAAGACAATGTTAGTAACAATTCTGCTAAGCCTATTTCTTACCTCTGTAGCAGTGGCACAGCCACCAGATATCATTTGGACACAAACATACCCAGGTGGCGGTAGTAATGATAGGTGTTATTCCGTTAAAGAGACATCTGATGGTGGGTTCATACAAACTGGATATACCAATGACATAGGTGCAGGCGGAACGGATGTTTGGCTAATAAAGACCGATGCACTTGGAAATGAAATATGGAATAGAACATTCGGTGGCACTGATAATGATAAGGGCTATTCCGTTGCAGAGACATCTGATGGTGGGTATATAATAACTGGAGGGACTCTATCCTATGCTACAGCAGGCGGCTTTGATGTTTGGCTCATAAAGACAAACTCTTCAGGCGATACTCTATGGACAAAAACATTAGGTAGAGCTGGTGATGATTGGGGTAACTCTGTTGCTCAGACATCTGATGGTGGGTATATAATAACTGGATATAGCGCTGAAACTCAAGGCCAGGTATCTGATGTTATTCTCATAAAGACAGACTCTTCAGGAGATGAAACATGGACAAGAATATTCAGTGTAGTTCCAGATTATAATGAAGAGGGCTTCTCCGTTGCACAGACATCTGATGATGGGTATATAATAACTGGATTTACACATGGTGATGTTTGGCTCATAAAGACAGACTCTTCAGGAGATGAAACATGGACAAGAACATTCTATGAAAGTGAAGAAAGCAAGGGCTACTCCGTTGCACAGACATTTGATGGTGGTTATATAATAACTGGATATTGTGGGGACTGGAGGAGCGACGTTTTGCTCATAAAGACAAGCTCTTCAGGAGACACACTATGGACAAAAACATTTGGAGAAGGTTCGTATGATAAAGAAAGAGGGCACTCTGTTGCACAGACACCTGAGGGTGGTTATATAATAACTGGATTTATCCATCCCTTGGATAAATCAAAAGGTAAAGAAGTCTGGCTCATAAAGACAAACTCTTCAGGCGATGAAGTATGGACAAAAAAATGTGGTTTTAATTGTGGACTCTCCGTAGCACTGACATCTGATGGTGGGTATGTCATAACCGGGCAATATGCCGGTTGGCTAGTAAAGGTTAAATTTGTTGGTGATTTCAATTCTGACGGCTATGTAGATGGTGCAGATTTGCTGCTCTTCGGAGACCACTGGCACTTTATTGATACAGACCCGGGCTGGGATGCTCTTTATGATCTGGTGCCGGATGGGATTATAGATGCCGGTGACTTACAGGTTTTTGGCGACCACTGGCACGAAGGCACACCTCCTAAATCCGATGAAGGTGGCAATGATGGTAAAGGTCCAAATGAGTTTGCAGGCATAGTATTCGACCTGGATAGAACAACCTATGGTAACCAAAATCTGACAAGCATACCATCACAACCTGCAGGAACTTACATACCGGTAGATGTGTATTGTACTGGAGTTCAAAATTTAGACACTTATGAATTTGAAGTAATCTATGACCCAACAGAGCTTGAATATGTAACTGCTGTTCCTACAAATCCCATTACTCATGAACCGAACATACTTACTACTAATGGTGGAACGGCATTAGGTTGGATGATAGATACTTCTACTCCAGGTGTATTAAGTATTGCTTATACCTTAGCAGGCAATGATCCTGCCCAGGCACCTGAAGGAGAGGGTCTAATTGCAGACATTGTATTCCTATCTCTTGTAGATACTTATGGAACTCTTACCTTTGGAGATGTGTACTACTATGATTCCTATGGTGTAGTTGACCTCATCACAGATACCGGAACTGCTACACTGCCTGTAGAGCTTTCTTCTTTCACAGCTAGTTATAATACTGTATCGGGCTTTGTTTCTCTTTGCTGGGCAACTGCAAGTGAAACGGATGTGAATGGATTCAACATCTATCGTAATACGGAAGATTCCTTTATTGAAGCTGATAAGATCAACGTAGATTTAATAGCAGGATCAGGAACTACAACAGAGACTACTGAATACAGTTTTACAGATGAAACTGCAGACCCGTATTATACCACATATTACTATTGGCTTGAAGTAATTAACTTTGGCGGTACACCTGACAAGTTTGGTCCCTACCAGTATATCCCGATCGATGTTAATAATAATGGTGAACTGGATATTATTACTTCTGCTCTTAGCCCTTGTTATCCCAATCCTGCAAGAATAGGAAATGAGATAAAATTTAATTTCCGCGTAGGTGGCTTGGAAGGAACAGCACGTAATGTTGAACTCAAGGTTTATAATATCCTTGGGAAATTGGTTGCAGAGGTTGTAAATGGAGAACGACTTGTTAATGACTATACAGAGACCTGGAATCCTGAGAATCTTTCTAACGGAGTATATTTCTATCAACTCAAGACTGATAATTACAGTGAAGTAAAGAAGATGTTAATCCAATAATGTTGTAAGCAAGGTGGGAGGTATAGAATATTATTCTTACCTCCTGCCTTACCATAACTCGGAAAAGATGAAACCACGAAAAACACGAAAAAACACGAATGGAAAAGTTGATTAAAAGGAGCTGTCAGGGACCATTCCCTGACAGAAGCCGAGAAAGGATTTGTTTCCGTTTGCAAAAAATAAGTAGTTTATTATATGTTAGAACGAATTTTTTAAATGAATTTGATAAAGAAACACACCCCGTCCCTTACCCTCTCGTTCCCAAACCCCTGTTTGGGAATGCAATTTCCTGCGTCCCGATATATCGGGATTCAATTAAGATTATGGTTCATCTCCCTTATACAAGTTACGAAGCGAGGGCTTCGTTTCAACTTCCGTTCCCAAACAGGGGTTTGGGAACGAGAACAAACTAAAAAAACAAAGAAAGGATAAAAAAATGAAAACACGAAGAACACTAACTAAAGGAATAATCTTATTATTAGGAATAAGTTTATTTTTCAATTCCCTGATCTTTGCCGGTCCTAATGAGAATGCCGGCATAACATTTGACTTAGATGCAACTACTTATGGTAACCAGAACCTGCTTAAGATACCGGAACCAGGTGCTGGAGATTACATCAGGTTAGATGTATATGCCCAGGATGTAGTGAATCTGGATACTTATGAGTTTGAGGTGGTCTACAACCCAATCCGTTTGCAATACATAACCGCTACTCCTACAAACCCTATTACCTATGAACAGAACATCCTTACTACCAATGGTGGTTCAGCAATAGGCTGGATGGTTGATACTTCTACTCCGGGTGTCTTAAGCATTGCCTATACATTAGTTGGAACAGATACTACTCAAGCACCGGAAGGTGAGGGTCTTATTGCAGACATTGTATTCCAGGCAATTACAACCGAGAGTACTCACCTGAGCTTCGGTAATGTTTATTATCATGACTCCTATGGAACTATGGATGTAATCACTAATAAAGGAATTGCTTTTTTGGGTGGAGTTCCTCCAATGCCTCCTGCTGATCTGATCGCAGTCAGTGATACGGTATTACAAAATACCATTCGTTTAAACTGGATAGACCCCACTGAGAATGCTGATGGCACACCCTTAGAGGATCTGGCGGGTATTAATATCTACTATGCTGATGAAACATACATTGCTTCAGTAGATCCAGGAGTAGAGAATTATGCTGTTCAGGGATTAACCGTCGGGGAACAGTATAACTTTTATGTAACTGCTTACGATGATGAGATACCGTTAAACGAGAGCATCCCTTCTGATACGACCGGTGCAACAATGGTTGTTGCCCCCATGTCTCCTTCTGATCTTAGTCTTTATAGCGATTATACTACACCAAATTCGATTCAACTCACCTGGACAGACCCAATAGAGAACAATGATGGTACTCCCCTTACAGATCTCAATTCTATCGATGTTTACTACGCGGACAGCACCTTCATTACTTCTGTAGATCCGGGAGTAGAAACATACACAGATGATGGTCTCACAGAAGGACAGTTGTATAGTTACTTTCTTATAGCTGTTTCTGATAATCCAAATAGTGGACCCTATTCATTATTTACAATTACCCTCACTACTTCTGTTGGTGGATTTGGGTGGGATGGTAGCACGCTCGATTTGTTGGTAAATGGTGATGTTGTTCTTGATGATATAACTCTTCCTTATCCAGGACCTAATGAAAAAGATTATACCTTTGCTGTTGCTGATGGTGATTCTGTATTCGTAGATTATACACCAGGAGATTCATATCCTCAACGAAATACCTATTATATCTATGATAATATTGGAGGTCTAGTCGTATCTTCAGGAGTAGGTGAAACAATACTACCTTCCGATGTCTCATTTATTGCTGCTCTGAAAGCATTAAGCTGGCATGCCGGCGGCTCACCTACACCATCTTCACCGGGAAATCTATACGCTGATGCAATTTCCGGTGGTCTCATCCAACTTACCTGGAATGACCCTACCACCCAGGAGGATGGTACCCCTTTAGATGATCTTGCCGGCATCAATATTTATGCAGACAGCAGCTTTATCACCTCTGTAGCACCGGGAGTGGAGACTTATACTTTTACGGATTTGATTCCGGGGCAGTTCTATTATATTAGTGTAACTGCTTATGACAATGAAACCCCTGTTAACGAAAGTGAGCCCAATACTGTTGAAGTCTATAATACTACTATTTTGTATGTACAACCCGGTTCTGCCCTCGATTCCATACAAGTAGCACTGGATTACTGCACTATAGGCGATACAGTGTTGGTGGCAGCAGGTACCTATTACGAGTGCATCATCTGGCCACGCCATACACATGATATCTGCCTGATAAGTGAATCTGGTCCCGAAGTAACTATAATAGATGGAATTGAAGGAGGTGGACATTTCAGAAGCGTGATATACTTGCATACTGGTGGACCTGGTAATGAGGATAATACTCCCTTAGTTGAGGGATTTACTATGCAGAATGGAGAGGGGGGAGGTTATGGTCATTTTGGCTCCCTTGATATGGCAGGCCACGGCAGACCAACTATCAAAGGCAATATTATCAGTAATAATCTTGGCACGGGCATAGGATATGGCTGTACGCCAGCAATTATCATTGACAATATTATCACTAATAATGGTAGTAGAGGTATCTACATGCAGAGTTCTACACCAGATAATATTATCACTGGCAATATCATTACTCAGAATGATGGCCCCGGTATCCGTATTGAGTGGGGAGGAACACCAACTATCATTGGCAATACAATCTCTGAGAACAACGGCCACGGCATAGATGCCTTTGAAGGGATCCCAATTGTAACTGACAATGTCATCGCTGGCAATAATGGTGCGGGCATCTACGTCAGAAGAGAATGTGGACTTCTAACTATAACTAACTGCATTGTAACCGGCAACTTATCCGGAGGCATCGGTGGACCAATTTCTAAATCTATAACCAACTGTGTTGTATTAAATAATGGTGGTACCGGTATATCCGGTAGTTGTTGGGCAGGCATAGCGACAATAACCAACTCCGTTATATCAAATAATGATGGATATGGTGTAATTCATAATGGCCGGTGCTCTATCCACTACTGCGATATCTATGATAACACCAGTTTTGGAGTTTTTAATGCAAGCGGCCAGTGTTTCCCACTATACACAACTCAATCTCAAAATAATTGGTGGGGTGACCCCGATGGTCCTTTTGGTCCAAATGGTGACGGTGTAGGATGTGCAGATGGACAATTAGAAGATCAGGTATATTACACTCCCTGGTTAACTGAGCCCTCCATCATCAAAGTTGTTTCTGTTCCGGACTTTAGCTGTGGCGAGCCGGGAGAAACAATCAGTATCCCTGTTAATACAACAGATATAACAGGAGACGGTGTTGTCTCAGCAGAATTCACACTTAGTTATGACTCAACAATTATTACAGAAATGGATATAGACGCCACAGGGACTCTTCTTTCCGGGACAGATTGGACATGGCAATCCAGTGTAGTTGGCGATACACTATTTGTTGAGATGTCAGGTACAGATGAACTTACGGGGAGCGGAACCTTGATCAACCTGGTATTCGTTGTCTCCCCTGATGCACAACAAGGACAGGAGAGTCCTCTGCATTTTGTAGAATTCATATTTAATGAAGAGTTCCCTTTCAATCCAGTGCCGGTGAATACCGAAGATGGCGTTTTCATTGCAGGGCAGATGTGGGGTGTTATTGAAGGGATAGTTGCCGAAGCAGATAAGAGTCCTATTCAGGGTGCTGTAGTTACTGCATATGCAAGATTTACTTACTGCGATACTACTGATGCCAATGGATATTATATTATGCCGGAAGCACTCAATGATACCTATAATATGATAGTTACTGCATCCGGATACAATGACTTTGATACCACAGGTGTTGTATTAATTGGTGGAGAAACAACCCAGGTTAACTTCCAGTTGACACATCCTGAGATATTTGTGGAGCCAACAAGCATTGATGTAGAACTTCCTGTGGACATAACCTATGATACCAATATAATGATTAGTAATCCGGGTAATGGGCCACTTGATTTTACTATCAGCATCGGTGAAGGTGCCAGGTTTGTGAAATCTATAGATATTTCACCCAGCTTGTCCCGTGGGATTTCCTCTATCCAACGGGATGGAATCAATCATATTCAACGGGATGCTTCACCGGAAGGTATGAAAACAGGTGACTTGTTCAGCACATTCCAACTGGCACCTAACGCACAAAGTGGAACGCTGGAACCCTGGCAAGGATACCCACCTCTTTCACCAAGATTTGATGAAGAGATTATTCACTACGATGGCGAGCCTTATACAGGTATTGGTCTTACAGCAGGTGGTACATTTGAGGGAGCAATAAGACTTACTCCGGATGAACTCGGTCCTTATGATGAGTGGGAACTCATATCTGCACTGTTTTATCATTACGAGGAGTATACACACTCCGGGAATATAAAGATATATGAACAAGGTAGTTCATCAGCACCCGGAGCATTGATTACATCCGAGCCCTACTCTGTTTATGGCCCCACATGGTTAAGAACAGACCTCACAACACCTGTTACAATAGATGCTACACAGGATTTGTGGACATCAGTAGAGATAACACATTTTGCATATGAATATCCCATAGGTTGTGATGCAGGTCCGGCGGTTCAAGGCAAGGGTGGCTTTCTTTCTGGATGTTGTGGTTGGAGTGAACTTTATCTTGCTGGTTTTGATTATAACTTGAATATTCGTGCAATAGTGTCTCAACAATGGCTATCTACTACACCATACTCTGGTACGGTTCCTGCAGGTCAATCACTTGACATCATTGTACACTTTGATACACGCGGACTAACTCCTGATTCTACTTACACAACAAGTATTCTTATACACAATAATTCAGCAGAGTCACTGGTGGATATACCTGTAACTATGCATGTAACAGGTCCGGGACAACAGTTAAGTCTGGGCGAGAACTGGAATTGGATTTCCTTTAATGTTCATCCGGATGATACATCTATTGAATCAGTATTTGCTCCTCTAACTCCGGATGATATACATCAGGTTATGAATCAAACTCAGTCTGCAACAAATTATGGGGGGACATGGTATGGGACCCTTGAGGAGATAACAGATGGAGAGGGTTATTTAGTAAATATGAATAATCCTGTAAATTCATTTATAGTAGTTGGAGGGCCAATTGATCCAGCAACCCCGATCGCCTTAAATGTACCCTGTAACTGGATTGCGTATTATCCACAATATCCTATACTAATAGAAAATGCTATGGCAAGTATAGTTCCCAATGTATTTCAGGTTATGAATCAGACCCAATCTGCAACTTATTATGACCCACCTGGAGAGTGGTATGGTTCTTTAGAGCAAATGGCACCTGATATTGGTTATAAGGTAAAAATGAATATAGCTGATACCCTTATTTATTCAGGTCAAAGAGCAAGTATACCGGACAATACCATTGTCACAAGAGATAAAACAAAAGATCCACCGAATTGGGAAGTAATACAAAATACCCAGTGTCATATGGTACTAATGGCAGATATCACCCTCGAAGAAGAGGTATTTGAAGGTACCGATAATAATATGGCTGGTGCATTTTGTTGGATCGATAGCTTAGAACTGGAAGAATGTCGTGGAATAGCAATGTGGGAACCAGATCCCGGTTTCTGGTATTTTGATATTGTAAGTAATGTAACCGGTGGAGAAGAGATAACCTTTAAGATATATGATTCTGAAACAGACCTGATATATGCTTGTAATGATACAATTATCTTTGAAGATCTTGCAACTATTGGCACTCCATTTGAGCCATACCAGTTAACAGCTATGCTGATGTCAACAGATGGTGATTATCCAGTTTTCTCCACCAAACTGAATTCTAATTTCCCCAACCCATTCATGCATTCAACTACAATTTCCTTTGGTTTGAAAGATAAATCTCATGTTACTCTATCTGTTTATAACATTAAAGGACAGTTAGTTGAGACATTGATCGATGATGAGATGGTCCCTGGAATATATGAGATTCCTTGGGATGTAAAGAGCGGTAACCAGAAACTGGCAAGTGGCGTATATTTCTATAAATTAGAGACTAAGAACAAGACATTCATCAAGAAGATGATCCTGATGAAATAAAAAAAGAGATTTCACAGGATAAATCCTGATGAAATAAGCTACGCATTTCACAGGACAGGTACTGATGAGATAAAGAAAGCATGACCTTCAATCCGCTTATCTGCTTGTTTATAATAAGTACAAGTTAGAAGGTGGGTTGAAGGTCCATTTTTAAAAAAGAAAAGAAAGGATAAAAAAATGTTAAAATCTATGATTAATCCCGATCTTACTTGTCCCGTGAAATCTCTGTTTTCTATTTCACCGGGATCGGGGAAAGCAAGAAGAATTCTATCTAAAGTAATAATCTTAGTACTGGGTATAAGTTTATTCTTCAGTTCCATTGTTTATTCTACACCTGTTAATGTTGAAACGGCAAAACAAGTAGCAAGGAACTGGTATTCTGAAAGAATTGATGAGGGTTCAAACAAATTTGAGATTGTAGAAACAATCATTGAAGAAGAGAATTCAGAAAACATTTTCTACATTTTCAATTTCAGTAAAATTGGATTTGTAATGGTATCTGCAGATGATATTGTTGTACCAATATTGGGTTACAGTTTTGAACAAAATTATGAACTAAAAAATCATCCGCCACAGTTTGATGCTATGCTTGTTTGTTTTAAAGACCAGATTGTATATGCTAAAGAAAATGTGCTTTCTGCCACCAGAGAAATAAGCGATGAATGGGAAAGATTGGAAGTAAAGACAGAAAACTTTGAAAAAATTAGAGATATAAAAAATGTATCACCTTTAATAACAGTGAACTGGAATCAGGGTTGGGATTGGAATGCGTATTGCCCTGAGGATGCTGCGGGTCCAGGTGGTCATGCCTATGCTGGTTGCACAGCAGTTGCAACAGCACAAGTAATGAAATATTGGAGTCATCCAAGCACAGGCACAGGCACACATGGTTATAATCACCCAACTTATGGATACCTTTATGCTGATTTTGGTGTCACCACTTATGATTGGGCAAGTATGCCAAATACTACTGCTTCACATGATACAAAAACCTTGCTGTATCACATTGGAGTTGGTGTTGAAATGGATTATGGACCCTCTGGGTCAGGTGCCTGGGTAGGAGAATATTGTCCGAGCGCACTAACTGCGTTAAAAAATTACTTTAAATATGACCTAAGTGCATATTTTGCTCTCAAGAATAGTTATGCAAATTCTACATGGGAAAGTATGGTTCGTAATGAATTAGATAATGCTCGTCCTCTAATTTATCGTGGTTATGGTGATGTATATGGTCATGCATTTAATCTTGATGGTTATCAAGGAACAAATTATTTTCACTTTAATTGGGGTTGGTCTGGGGCTTACAATGGTTACTACTATCTAACTAATCTAAATCCAGGAAGTTCTAATTTTACTAACGATCAAGGAGGAATTTTCTATCTTTTTCCGATTACAGGTTCAATAGAAGGCACAGTTACACTTAATGGAGGAGCAGGTAATTTAGAGGAAGTAGAGATCACGGCAGGTGGAATCACAGTAAATCCTGATGATGTTAATGGAGATTATACCATAAATATTACGTCGGGAACTTATGATGTAACGGCATCATTAGAGGGTTACAGGGATTCTACAATAGTTGGTGTAGAGGTTTTATCAGGACAGTCCACTAACGGAATTGACTTTACTTTAGAAGTGTATAATGGACCACCAGATTGGGAGCCCATATCTGGCACACAGTGTCATATGGTATTAATGGCAGAGATTATACTTGAAGGTGAGGAATTTGAAAGTAATGGCGATAATATGGCAGGTGCATTTTGTTGGACTGATAGTTTAGAATGTCGTGGAATCGCAATGTGGGAATCAGGTGGTGCTGGTTTCTGGTATTTTGATATAGTAAGTAATGTAAATAGTGGAGAAGAAATAAGCTTTAAGATATATGATTCTTATACAGATATGATATATGCTTGTAATGAGACTATTGTCTTTGAAAATAATACAACTATTGGTACACCGTTTGATCCTTATCAGTTAACTTCAACAACTCCACCTGTTGTTGAAATTACTATTGATGGTGATGATGTAGTTCTTTCCTGGAGTCCAGTTTCTGGTGCCACAGATTATAAGGTCTACCTTTCTGACGATCCTTATACAGGATTTACAGAATTGGCTACAAATGGCGGAGCAACAACATATACTCATATCAATGGTGCTACAGCAACTAAGTGTTTCTATAGAGTAACAGCCCTCAATGGTGGTCTTGCAACTATGACTAAGTAAAGGATTTATAATGTCATCTGTGATGATAAATTTTTAGGTCAAAAAATATATGAAGGAAAGAAAAAATGAAAAAAACTTTATTAACAATATTGTTTGTATTGGTAATTTCTACGTTAATGGCAGATGAAGTAGAAAGAGAGATGGTGGTTCTGGAAATATTTACTTCAACAGGTTGTTACTATTGTCCTGGCGCAGCAATGGGAGCAGAGGATTTGATAGCAAATGGTTGTGATGTTGCTGTTATAGAATATCATAGTTCAGATCCATTTATGAATACATACGCAGTAAGTAGAAGTTCATATTATGGTGTGGGTGGCATCCCCCATGCATTCTTTGGTGGGGTTCTTGATGTTCTTGGTGGAAACCATTCTTCTAGTATGTATGCCTATTATTTGCCAAAATATAATCAAAGGAAAGCAATAAACTCTTCATTTACAATTGATATTGCCGGTAGTAATTCCGGCTTAGATTATAATGTTACAGTAACAGTTAATAAGGTTGCGGAAACTTCAAGCACAGATATGGTTTTACATCTTGCTTTGACAGAGTCAAACATTCCTTATAACTGGCAGGGGCAAACAGAATTGCACTGGGTTGAAAGATTAATGGTTCCAGATCAATATGGCACTGCTCTTGATTTCTCATCAGATTCCACAAACACTGTGAACTTATCATTCACTTTAGACGAAGATTGGGAAGTAGATAATTGTGAGTTGGCTGCTTTTATTCAGGACATAAATACCAAAGAAGTTTTACAGGGAACTAAGGTAAGTTTACCTGAGATTACTTCTCCACCTGGAGTTATAGAGGGAATAGTTGCCCTAAATGGAGGATCTGGTAATGTAGAAGAGGTTGTTGTAACAGCAGATGGAGTAGCAGCAAACCCCGATCCTGCTGGATATTACATAATAAATATTGCACATGGAATTTATGATGTGACAGCATCATTAGAGGGTTACAGGGATTCTACAATAGTTGGTGTTGAGGTTTTTGCTGACCAGGTAACCGGTGAAATTGACTTTACTTTAGAAGTGTATAATGGACC
Source organism: Candidatus Cloacimonadota bacterium (assembly GCA_014384665.1). Classification (GTDB taxonomy): domain Bacteria; phylum Cloacimonadota; class Cloacimonadia; order JGIOTU-2; family JGIOTU-2; genus JACNFI01. The sequence goes on along the minus strand of JACNFI010000335.1, from coordinate 80 downwards.
ACCAGATTGGGAGCCCATATCTGGCACACAGTGTCATATGGTATTAATGGCAGAGATTACACTTGAAGGTGAGGAGTTTG
>JACNFI010000334.1 GCA_014384665.1 Candidatus Cloacimonadota bacterium | reverse complement strand
CGTGGAAGAAGAAGCTCGCCCATTGGATCAGGTTAAATCTCTTCATTCCGGATGCTAAGATCGGATGGATACCCTTTGCAGTTAAAGCGGGAAAGCACATTATCAGAAATGAAAACCCGGATATTATTTTTTCATCCTCTCCTCCTCCGACAGTTCATCTCATTGCAAAAAAGCTGGCAAAATGGAGCGGTATAAAATGGGTGGCAGATTTCCGGGATCCGTGGACGGAGATTCATTACTATGAGAATCAGAAGAGGACAAATATTAGTAGTAAATTAGATAGAAAATACGAAAAGTTTGTTCTAACAGAAGCTGATAGAATCACTTGTATAAGTCAACTTGATATATTAGATGATTTTTCAAAAAAAGTAGAAAAGGAAAAATGTGTAAATATACCAAATGGTTATGATGAAAGCGATTTTAGCGATTTAATTAATGAAAGTAGAAATAATAATAAATTTGTAATTATGCATTTAGGTGCAGTTGGTAGGGAGAGAAATCCAACAAATCTTTTCAAGGTAATTAGGATTTTGGTAGAGGAAGGTAAAATAGATACCACAACTTTTTGTTTAGTCTTTATTGGAAATGTAGATAATTCAGTTACAACTTCTATTGAAGAATATAAGATAAGCGAATTAATTGAGATAATTCCACAATTGCCACATAAGGAAGCTTTGAAATATTCACAACATGCTTGTATAATGCTACTTCTGGTGACGCAATCAGAAAAAAACAATAGAATTCTTCCAGGCAAAACATTTGAATACATGCGAACAGGAAAACCAATATTGGCACTTGGCCCAAAAGATGGGGAAGTTTCAAGAATCATTACCGAAACTAATACTGGAATTGTAATTAACTATAATAACTTTGAAAAGATTTATGATTCAATATTAGGGTTTTATAATTCCTGGAAGAGAACTAAGTTAGATAAATATACTATAAACAATAAGGTCATATCTTATAGTAGAAAAAATTTAACACAAAAATTGGCTGCTGTTTTTGAAAATATTTATAATAGAAAAGTTTGCTGAATATAAAAATGAAAACAATCAAAAATAAATATATCTTTTTCTTATTAAGGATATTAAAAGATATTTTAAGACCTATACAATATAAAATATCTAATGATTTACATTCACATCAGCTTAGTGAGTATTATTTCCTTTTTTATGAGAAGCAGATGGAAAATCAAAAAGGAGGGCAAAGAAGTATTATATTTGATAAAAAAGGTATTCCACTTAATCCGACATATATTGATGTAAAAGACAAAAAATATGTTTATTTTCCAATAACAATTGGTCAAGTAGGTCTGGCAATTTTTCATACCTATCTAAAAACCAAATCAGAAAATGATAAAGAACGCTTTCTAAAATTTGTTAATTGGTTCCATAATAATGCTGATAAGGATTCATTTCTGGGTGTCAGATGGATGACTGATGTTTCATTGCCGCAATATAATAATCCAGGTCCCTGGCAATCTGCATTTTCGCAAAGTCGCGGAATATCAATCTTGCTTCGTGGATATCAACTGACTGACGATAAAAAATATGCTGAAATGTCTGAACAAGCACTGATTCCCTTTACCAAACCAGTTTCTGAAGGGGGTGTAACTTCATTTACAAAATGGGGTCTTTTTTATGAAGAATATACCGCAAAGGTTCCCACACTTGTATTAAACGGAATGATTTTCTCATTATGCGGAGTTTATGATTTTGTGCGAGTCTTCCCCAAGAATAAAATGGCGAAAAAGATTTTTAATGATAGTATTCAAACCCTAAAAAACATATTACCAAAATATGATTTAGGTTACTGGTCTCGCTACAATTTATGTAAAGCAGATTGGTATCCAGAAATCGATCCGGCTACAATTGGATATCAAAGACTGCATATTACTCAGTTAGAGATGTTGTATAAATTGACAAATGAAGAGATATTTAAAGAATATCCGGGAAAGTTTAAAGAGCAAGATAACTTACGAAATGCAATAAGAATGTATAGGATAAAATACAAAGCATTAAAAAAAATTGGAAGATTATAAATGAGCGGAACATTACTTTTTATTAATAAAAAAAAGCAAAATAACGATAACTTTACCATTAAAATTGAACAATTAAAAAATTATACAAAAAAGCTTTTTGATGAATATTTTAATTTTATAATTTTTCGTAAGTTAAATCGCAATTCATTTCTGATAGAATTCAGACAAGATCGCAGAGAAAAATTTTGCATCGATCAACAAGGAAATTGGCTTGCTTACGAAGGCACTGTTTTTGCTCTTGATGAAACAAAATATTATAATGCTGAAGATTTGTTAAATTTATACAAAAATTATGGTGAAGATTTCACCAATAAGTTGGACGGACATTTTGTTATCAAAATTTATGATGCAACTCAAGATAGTTATTTGATTATCAGTGATTTTATAAAATATAAAACTAATTTTTTTGCAGAAAATGAAAGTTTTCTACTATTTACGCCTTTTTTACTCACTACAAGGATAATAAAAAAGCCTGAATTAGACCAACATGCTTTTAATGAATTTATGTGGCGATATTCTATTTTATCAGAAAGATCAATGTTTAAAGGTGTAACAAGACTTGCACCCGCAGCAATTTATAAAATTCAACATGGCAAAATAACTACAAAAACATACTGGGAATGGCCTCACTATTATACAAAACTATCCTTCGCAGATTCTGTGGATAAAATGGTGGAAAGTATTAAAGAATCCGCGAGATTAATTCAGCATTCTTTTGGAAAGCCATGTCTGGATATGACAATGGGTCAGGATTCCCGGACAATTATATCTGCAT
>JACNFI010000333.1 GCA_014384665.1 Candidatus Cloacimonadota bacterium | reverse complement strand
AATGACATCTGTGAGCGTTTGGAATGACATGAAAATGCAATTTTGCAGAACCCATAGGGTTTGTAAAAGAAAAGGAGAATAATGAAAAGATATTTTATTTTTGGTCTATTACTTATTCCTTTACTTTCTATCGGTTGTTCAACCCTAGGCTTTGGTGAATTTGAAAGGAAAAGTAATGTTCCTCAAAAGCAACAAGTAAAAGGAGTTGTATTCACTTATGAAGACCCCAATGCTACTTCTGTGGCACTTGCAGGTGAATTCAATAACTGGAATACATCTGCTAATCTAATGGAAAAGGAAGATGGTATCTGGAAGATAACCTTAACACTTGCATCTGGCTCATATCAATACAAATTTTTTATAAATGGTACTGAATGGAAAGAAGACCCAAACAATCCCAAAACCGCTGATGATGGTTATGGCGGGAAAAACTCTGTAATAGTTGTAGGAGAAACGAAAATGACAACCAAGATAAAGAAAGAAGAATCAATAGCCTCTGGCGAATTCCCTGTAAAATTTACTTATCAACCACTCACCGGCGGAAAGCATGAAATTTTCTTGGCTGGCGACTTCAATAACTGGTCACCAACAGCAACTCCAATGAAAGAGTCAAATGGAATTTATGAAGTTATACTAAATCTTAAACAAGGTAAATATGCCTATAAGTTCGTCGTAGATGGCAACTGGGTTACAGATGAGAATGCTGAAGAATTTGTCGGTGATGGTTTTGGAGGACAGAATTCAATAATTTTTGTAGGAAAAAAGGAAGATATTAATGCTTTACATAAAGTTGAGTTCCGATACCGTCCCAATACTACTGTAACAGATGTATATTTGGCGGGCACATTTAATGATTGGAATCAAAAAGCAAACAAAATGGAAGATACAGGTACGGGACTTTATTCCACAACATTATTACTAAAAGCAGGTGAATATCAATATAAATTTGTGGTTAATGGCACTGATTGGATAACTGATAGAAGTGCTGAAAGTTTCGCAGATGATGGATTTGGAGGACAAAATTCAGTTATTATTGTTGATGATAGATTTCCAAAAGTTACTATTGAAAAAAAAGATGGGTTAATGATGACTTATGGAATTCCAATTGAACAATCTTTAGAAACGGTTAACCCTCTTTCAGACATTGAGATTGAGTTCAAGACAAAAGCCCATTCTGAAGATGTGGAATCTGTTTACCTGTGGAAAGAGGAGGAGAAGATTGAAATGAATATGGTTGCTAATGATGGCTCTTTTGACTATTTCCGTAAATTGATTAAGTTGAAATCAAAAGATGAAGAGTTTGATTATTGCTTTGTGTATAAAGATGGAGAGAAGGAGTATTATCTTCTTAAAGGAGAAATATCAGAAAAGTTTGATAACAGCAAACTATTTCACTATTCAAAAGATATAGTGAAGCCATTTTTTACTCCTGACTGGGCAAAGAATGGAATTATTTACCAAATATTTTTTGATAGATTTTATAATGGCAATCCAGCAAATAATCAGGATTTTTCAGAATGGTATTATGATGGCGTGAGAACTCCACCTCCACCCGGCAAGAAATTACCTCCGAATAAGCAATATTTTCATCTTGTAAAAGACTGGTATGATATTTCCGGATTAAAAAGCAATCCTTACAGACATGATGGCAAACCTGATTGGTGGTCATTTTATGGGGGGGATATTCCGGGAGTTCATCAAAAATTAGATTATCTGAAAGATTTGGGAATAACAATTATTTATTTCAATCCAATCTTTGAAGCAAAGTCAAATCATAAATATGATGCGGTTGATTATAAAAAATTAGACCCTCATTTTGGGACTGAGGAAGAGTTCAAAGCATTTGTTAAAGATGCTCATAAAAAAGGGATTAGAATAATAATTGATTGTGCATTTAATCATACTGGTGAAACTTTCTTTGCATTTCAGGATGGAATGAAAAAAGGGAAGGATTCACCTTACTGGCATTGGTATGAATGGAAAAAGTGGCCTCTCCCAGACCCAATTCCAGAGGATTTCAATCCCAGCGATTACTACGAATGCTGGTGGAATGTGGGCGAGATGCCTGACCTTGACTATGATAGAGGTCGTCCAAATCCTGCTGAAAATGGTGTGAAAGATATTAAAGATGCAGACCCCAACTGGGATGTCGTTAATTATGTCTTGAGTGTTGCAGAATATTGGATTGGCGAGATGGATGTTGATGGATTTCGTCTTGATGTGCCAAATGAAGTCCCATTCTGGTTCTGGAAATTATTTCATGACAAGGTTAAATCTATCAAGCCAGACGCATACTTAGTTGGAGAAATCTGGGGTAATGCAATTGAATGGGTTAATAGTGATTATTTTGATGCAGTTATGAATTATGCCTATTTCAAGGATCCTGTTATGCGTTTTTTCTGTATGCGAAAATGTAATGCAAAAACTTTTGACCGTGACTTGAAGCCTGGGTTGCTTAATTATCCTATTCAAGCTTCCCAGGTAATGATGAACCTGATAGACAGTCATGATACTTTTCGCTATCTGGAATCTGCTGGTGGAGATATAGATAGACTTAAAATGGCAGTATTGTTTCAGATGACTTATGTCGGGACTCCACATATCTGGTATGGAGATGAAATTGCTATGACGGGAACACATGACCCGGATTGCAGAAGACCATTTAATTGGAAATATAAAGAAGACCTCAAAGCAGTAGATTTGCGAGATTTCTACAAGAAATTGATTTCAATTAGAAAACAACATTATTGCTTACGAACAGGTACATTTAAGACGCTACTAACCGAAAGAAGAATTTATAGTTACCTTCGCAGTGATG
>JACNFI010000332.1 GCA_014384665.1 Candidatus Cloacimonadota bacterium | reverse complement strand
TTGGCTTTATTATTGATTAATATTTCCTGTTTGGTTCTGGCTTGTCCAGGTTAGGAAACAATCTACTAGTGCGAAGATGAACCTATAGCTCACCAATAAAATCTTGTTCTAAAACTATTTTTTATCTTTATGTTTTCTTGTAGCGTTTCCTGACAACTTTAGAGTAACAGATGAGTTTTTAGGGTCATTTGAAATGACAGTAATATTTTTGCGATATCTACCTTTATAAGCATAAGCCTTAAAAGTTATCTCAATAACTCCTAACTTACCCGGTTTTAATACTTTATCAAATCTACCAACAGAGCATCCCTGTCTAACTTTTATATTTCTAATAATCAAGTTACTTTTACCTTTATTTTCAAAAATAAATTTACAGCTTACTGTATCACCTTTTTCAATTGAACCGAAGTCATAATTTTTTGTGGAGAAATGTATTTCAGGAGCATTTGCCAAATCCTCTTCTGTCATATATGAAAAATCTTCTTCTACCGTAGCGGTAACTACTATTGTTCCTTTTGTTTTTACTGTATCATTAATCATTATAATAGGTATCCTATCAACAGAATTTCCATATTCATTTTTAGTTGCATCATAAGTTGCTATGATTTTTCCTCTTTCTTTATACTTTAAGACAGAAGGCACCACTTTAAAAGTTAGATGTCTGGGAACTTGTTCAAACACGATTTCCATAGGTATTTCACTTGTATTTTGAATACCAAGAGTATCTGTTACTATTTTTGTCTTCTTAATTTTGCCAAAAGGAATACGAGTAGCTTTCAATCGCAAATTATGTATTTTTTTTCTTAATTTATTAGGAGTGGGAATAACATTACCTTTAATAGTAAGTCTTACAACACTTTCTTCAGCATTTGATTTTACTGTTACAGTTTTATTAAAGTTACCAGGTCTATTATCAGAATTATAAACTGCTTTAATGAAACCAGATTTTCCAGGATTAATTATGCCAGTTGACCAACTGGGTGTTGCACATCCTCAGGAAGCTTTAACAGTAATTAATTTTAACGGCTCATCTCCTTTATTGGTAAAATTGAATTGATATTCTACCTTTCCATCTTCTTCCTTAATATCCCCAAAATCGTGAACTCTGGTTTCAAATAAAATTTTGGGGTTCGGATAAAGATATGAGGTAAGAATAAAAAATAATACAATTACTATAATAAATATTTTACGATTCATATTTAAATCCTTAATACATTTTTTTTAATGTAAAATATGGGTTCTGCAAAATTGCATTCTCATGTCATTCCAAATGCTCACAGATGTCATTCCAGACCACGCTCGGGAATGACACTTGTCTTAGCGAAGCAAACCGTAGCCAGAAATGAAGTGAAATTACTTATTTTGCATATCTCATCATTTTTTTAAATTAAAGAAATTGAAAAGGGACTAACTTGATTGCATAGGAATTTCCTTTTTTGACACATAAGTTTAGAATTGCGAAATTATACAAGTTCTGTTTTGTCTGTTATCATTCGCCAACCGGCGAATAAGTCAAAATAAAGCAAGACTTAAGTTGAAACGAACGAAGAGAGTTTAACTTGAGAATTGCGAATATATGTGTTTTGTCGGTTCTCAACCCCAACTTCGTTTGGGGTTAAGTCCAGTTTGAAGTTAAAAACCCAAAAGGGACTAACTTGAGTTCCAAGTTAAAAACCAAGCAAGTCCCTTTGATTTTTTACTTCATCAAAACAAGTTTGATTTTATTATTATGATTTCCAGCGGTAATATTACAGAAGTAAATTCCATTTGCATAGCCTTCTGCATTCCAGACAACCTTCTTATTTCCTGCTATCTCAAATCCATTTACTAACTCTGCTACAAGTTGTCCACGAATATTGTATATCTGTATCTTAACATTTGTTGCTTCTGGTAGAGCATAACTAATTGTAGTATGGTTTCTAAATGGATTCGGATAATTTGGGTAGAGTGAAAATTTTTCAGGTAGAGTTTCAACCACATTTACTTCTAATCTTCGTGTAACTACTTCTGCTCCTCCCGTCTTGGTTCGGCCAAGCCGAGACAGGTCTGAATCTACTATCTGGAATCCTCCGGATGCTTCTGTCTCATTAACATCAAACTTTGTGAAGTATACATCTGTTTTGCTACTCTCATCTCCTATTACATCAAATTCTATAAATGACACTACTCCTGTTTCTGATGCTAACTCACTCAAAGCATAAATCACCATTTTCCCATCTTTAAGATTAGTTTCTATTGCATAATCTTTGTTATCAAGAACTCCTTCATTAAGAGTAAATTCTATTAATTGTAATACTTCTGGATTAAATGCAATACTAATATCCATACCTTCTATCGCTGTTTCTTTTTCTATAACGATAGGCATTCTTAGTATAGAATTAATGCTTGCTTCTATCTCAGTTGTTTCTTCCGAAGGATCCGCCCCTGGCGGAGATGATTTTTGAGTGAGTGGCATTCTTACATCTTGTGACCAGTTGCCTGTAACATCTCCAAGTCTTATACCAATAAAGTCTTCATCTGTTAGGTCTGTATCTAAGGGAGAATATTCTCGTGTATTTTCGTAAACTATCGGAGGCCAATCCTCACACTCATTAATAGGTTCTGTAGTAAATACCCAGTCAATCCCATCGTCATTTAAGGATTCAATTAAAAGTACGGAATATCTTGCTATCCTTGAAGCATCTGTTGCACTAATATCACCATTCATAGAAACATCTGCTGCAATCATTTCAAGACAATTGAATTCATAAAGATAAACTGCAAATCTCGCTACTCGGGAGGCATCTGTTGCACTTAATCCACCAAGGTCATCACTCTTGGAG
>JACNFI010000331.1 GCA_014384665.1 Candidatus Cloacimonadota bacterium | reverse complement strand
TGCCTGTCCCGTTAGATGCTTGCTATCTAATGGGATTAGTTCGTGCTTGCCCCGTTAGATATTCTTGTCCATTTGATACTTCCTCTTCTAATGGAGTGCTATCTAACGGGGTAAATTCGTGGCAAAAAAAGGATTTTCAGATGAAAAAATTAGCAGTTTTAGCAATCGGGGGAAATTCTCTCATAAAAGACAAAGACCATCAAACTGTAGATGACCAGTATGACTGCATTTTAGAAACTTCAAAACATATTATTAAATTAATTGAAAAAGGATTCAATGTTGTTATCACTCATGGAAATGGACCTCAGGTTGGATTTATTTTGCTGCGCTCTGAACTTTCTCGCGAACAGCTTCATCCTGTTCCAGTTGCTTCTGCTGGGGCTGATACGCAAGGTGCAATCGGATATCAGATTCAACAAGCAGTTGGGAATCTTCTCAAAGAGAAAAAAATAGAAAAAGGAATTGCTACGGTTATTACTCAAGTTCTTGTAGATAAAAATGATGTCGCATTCAAAATTCCTACGAAACCTATTGGCCCTTTTTTGACAAAAGAAGAAGCAGAAGAAAAGGAAAAAGAGTTCAATTGGAATATTATAGAAGATGCTGGAAGAGGTTATAGACGCGTGGTTGCATCACCAATTCCAAAAAAAATAATTGAACAAGATGTAATTGAAAATTTGATTTCCGATGGATTTATTGTTATAGCAGTTGGAGGAGGTGGAATTCCTGTCATTAAAAATGAAGATGGTAATCTTGAAGGCGTTCCTGCTGTTATTGACAAAGACCGTGCTTCTTCGCTTCTTGCACAAAATCTCAAAGCAGATTATCTAATAATTTTCACTTCTATTGAGCAAGTTTTTTTGAATTTTGGAAAAGAAAATCAACAAGCAATTTCTGAAATGACACTCGCACAAGCAAAAAAATATTGCACCGAAGGACATTTCAAAAAGGGAAGTATGCTTCCAAAAATAGAATCCGCTATAGATTTCCTTGAAAACGGTGGGAAAAAAGTGATAATCACAACACCGGAACTTATCGCTAATGCCGTTAACAATAAAGCAGGCACGAGAATTCTTCCATAAAAATGTATTACTATCAATGTTTCACTTGCGAAAAAAAATGGGATGCAGATTTTATTGAACCAAATTTCCATTATCTTTGTCCAGATTGTAAAAGTAAGAATCAACCAGGAAATCCTCTAATTGGCGTTTTACAAATTTTTTATGATTATGATTCTTTGAAAACAAAATATTCAAAAAAATTCTTCAAAAAAATAAAATCTGGAAATATCTTTCTTTATCATGAATTATTACCTTTTCAAAAAAATCTAAATTTTTCTTTATTTGATTCTTTGACTCTTCCACAAAACAGTTTAAAGAAAACTCAAAACATTTCAGATAATGAAATTTATCTGTTGGATGAAACTCACAATCCAACTTTTTCATACAAAGACCGTGCATCAATTTTGGTCGCAGCCAAAGCAATTGAAATTGTGAAAACCACGATTTGCACTGCATCTACAGGAAATGCTGCATCTTCAATTTCTGGAATTTGTGCAACTCTTGGATTGAAGAGCAAAATTTTCGTTCCAAAAAGCATTCCTGATGAAAAACTTCTGCAGATAAAAATTTACGGCGCTGATATTCAAAAAGTAGATGGAAATTATGACGATGCATTTGATTTAGCCATTAAAAAATCTAAAGAAAATAATTGGTATAACCGAAATACTGCTTATAATCCTCTAACAATTGAAGGCAAAAAATCCGGTGCTTTTGACATAATTCTGCAGATGAATTTTGAAGTGCCTGATAAAGTTTTCGTGCCAGTTGGAGATGGCGTAATAATCTCCGGACTTTACAAAGGATTTTTTGATCTACATCAATTAGAAATCATTGAGAAAATTCCACAACTAATCGCAGTTCAAGCAGAAGGCAGTTCTGCGATTATAGATTATCTTGCGACCAAAAAGTTTGTCTTGAAAAAATCCAAAACCGTTGCAGATAGCATTTCTGTGAATGCGCCGCGAAATCTTTATCTCGCCGCAGATTGTATTGAGAAAAGTAAAGGATTTGGTATAAAAGTGAGTGATGATGAAATTTTAAAATCTGAAAAATATATTGGAAACAAATTGGGAATTTTTGTTGAGCCTTCTGCTGCTGCAGCCTGGACTGGATTTGAAAAATATTGCAATTCAACTTCTAAAAAGAATGAGAAAATTGTTGTCATTCTGACAGGTTGCGGATTGAAAGATTCCAAAAGTGCAAAGAAATCTTTGGGTTTATAAATTTGTAATGAACAAAAAAATCTATGGAATAATTCTCGCAGCTGGTTATTCCTCCAGAATGTCAGAATTCAAACCATTAGCAAAATACAAAGATGAATATTTTATCGTAACTATTCTGAAAAAATTATCTTTTTTCTGTGAAAAAATTTTTATCATCACTGGTTTTAATGCGGAATTGCTTGAAAACGAGATAAAGAATACTTTGAAAGAAACTGATTTATTGAAAAAAATCAGCTTTGTTTTCAATCCAAATTTTTCAAAAGGTATGTTTAGTTCAGTTCAAACTGCCGCAAAAGAATTGCTCAATATCGCAAATCATTATGATTATGTTTTGTTGCATCTTGTTGACCAGCCACAAATTTCTCTCACAGTTTACGAATTATTAGTAAAATCTTCTCAGCAATCAGAAAATACGGTTATTATTCCCAGTTTTCAACATAAATCAGGCCATCCAATTTTACTGAAAAAACCTATTTTGCAAAAAATCAGTAATTCAGAAACAAATGAAACTTTGCGAAATATTTTAGAAAAAGAAAAGAAAAATACACTTCATGTAAATGTTGCTGATTCAGCAATCATCAAGGATGCAAATACTGATAATGAACTAAAAAATTTGAATAATCAAAGTTAGAATTATGGACATTACAGAAAAAATTTATCTTTTGAAAAACGAGAACAAACGGTTTATTGTTGGCACTCTTGTAGAAGCTTCCGGTTCTTCTCCGGGCAAAACAGGTTTCAAAATGATTATTCAGGAAAATGGAAAAACTTTCGGAACTGTTGGAGGTGGAAACCTTGAAATGCTTGTCATAAAAGATGGACTTGAAATGTTACGATGTGCTGAAAATGGTCTGAAAAATTACAATTTAAGTAAAAAAACCTCTATACAAAAAAATGAAATTGATACAGGAATGATTTGTGGCGGAACTGCGAAAATTTATTTTGAATCTATTACTCCCAAATTTGAAGTGTATATCTTTGGTGGTGGTCATATTGCTCAAGCATTAACCAAAATTCTCAATAAACAAAAATATAAAATTTTCATTATTGATAACAGAAAAGAATTCGTGAGTGAAAAAATACATCCTCGGGCAGATGAAAGAATTCATGCAAATTACGATGAATTCACCCAAAAATTTAAACCATCCCAGGATTCCTACATTATTATTATAACTCACGGACATAAACACGATTACGAAATTCTGAAAAATATCTATCAGCGAAAACTTGAGATAAAATATGTTGGAATGATTGGCTCAAAAAATAAAGTTACAGCAAATCTGAAAAAATTAAAATCTGAAATTGGTGATGTGGATTTGAAAAATCTATATTCACCTATCGGACTTGATATTGGTGGAGATATTCCTTCAGAAATTGCGTTGAGTATCGCTGCAGAAATGCAATCAATAGAATTTCAAAAGAAAAGCTTTCATATGAAATAGCACGCCCGTCTACGCTAAAGCTACGCCAGACAGGCAGGTTACACACCCCGTCCTCCGATTATCATCGGAGTCCACCCCTCTCAAGAGGGGATTTTGGCGAATTCCCCTCTACCAAGAGGGGTCTCCGATTCATCAGAGGGGGTGTGTTATTTTCATCATCCTTTCAGGCTCGACGCCCAGACGGGTGCGTCCAGATTATCGGGACATGCATGTTTCATATAAAACTAAATACTTACAAAATTTGATGAATTCAAAAAATAAAGAGATTAGAGTAGATGCGACATCAAAAATTTCTGGTAAAGAAAAATACCTTCGTGATTTTGATGCGCCAAACAGACTATTTGCAACAACTGTTCGCTCGGCTCGAGCAAGTGCTTTAATTAAGAAAATTGAATTCTCGAAAAACTTCGATTGGTCTGACATCACAATTATTACTGCTAAAGATATTCCAAATAATTATGTTGCAATGATTAAAAATGATATGCCATATCTGGCAGAAAATCAAGTTAATTGTTTTGGTGAACCGATTATTCTTCTTGCTGCTGAATCTCTGGAAAAATTGGAACTCGCTAAGTCAAAAATTAAAATAGAATATGAAGATTTACCGGCAATTTTAGGTATTGAACAATCTGAAAATTCTCGTAATAAGAAGAATATATTTGAAAATATCACAATTAAAAGTGGAGATTTTTCGGTGGTAAAAAAAGAAGCTGATTTTATCATAAAAGAAGAATTCAAAACAGGCTATCAAGAACATGTGTATCTTGAACCACAAGTAGCAATGGCAGTTCCTGATGGGAACACGATTCATATATTTGGTTCAATGCAATGCCCTTATTATGTGCAAAATGCAATGGATGAATTATTCAAAGGAACTGAAATCAAAACTGATGTTACTCAGACCTCAACAGGAGGAGCATTCGGTGGAAAGGAAGATTTTCCATCTCTCATTTGTGGACATGTTGCTCTTCTTACACAAAAATCAAAACGACCAGTCCTTTTGAGTTTTTCAAGAGAAGAAGATGTGAAATTCACAACCAAAAGACATCCTTCTAAAATTACTGGAAAAGCCGCTGTTACAAAATCAGGTAAGATTCTTGGTCTTAAAATTGAGTTGAAACTGGACAGCGGAGCATATAGCACACTCAGTCCAGTTGTATTGGCTCGTGCAGTTTTGTGCGGTGCTGGCTGTTATAATATTCCAAATGTGAAAATCCATGGATTGGCACTAAAGACAAACAAAATTCCATCTGGTGCTTTTCGTGGGTTTGGTGCTCCACAAGCATTTTTTGCAATTGAAATGTTGATTGATAAAATTGCAAGAAAACTCAATTTATCACCACTTGAGATAAGAAAAAAAAATCTTCTAAAATTGAATGATAAAATGCCAACTGGTCAGCCAATTAATTATAGTTTTGGTTTACACAAATGCCTTGAAAATGTCATAAAAATGTCAGATTTTGAAAGAAAATATTTAGAATACAAAAATTTCAACAAAACTCAAGGCAGACAAAAAAAATTGCTAAAAGGAATTGGACTTTCTACAGTTTTTCACGGGGCTGGTTTTACTGGTATTGGAGAAAATAGAATCAAAGCAATTGCAGAAATGGAACTAATCTCTGGTGGAAAAATTATCATCCGAACAGCAAATACAGAAATGGGGCAGGGAATTGATACTGCGTTCAAAATTATTGTTTCTGACAAACTAAAGATTCCTTTCTCTGACATTATTATAGAAGAGAAAAACACAAGCAAGGTGCCTGATAGCGGTCCAACTGTAGCCTCAAGAAGCACAATGATTGTTGGAAAACTGCTTGTTGATAATTGCGATAAAATCCTAAAAAGATTCAGAGAGACTAAAATTGACATAGATGAAAAACTCTCATTTACTGATAAAGCAAAAAAATATTACACAAAATTCGGAACCCTCAAAGTTAAATCACAATACAAGCATCCGGATTTTATTAAGTTTGACGAAACCACTTATACTGGCTATGGATATCCTGTGTATTCATGGTCTGCCAGCATAGCTGAAATTGAAATAGATTTGGTCACATATCAAGTGAAAGTTAAGAAATTTTACACATCTCATGATATTGGCAAAGCAATAAATTATCAGCAATCTATTGGCCAGATTTTAGGCGGAACTGTTCAGGGAATCGGATTTGCAATTTATGAGGATATGCCGATGAATAAAGGTGAAATTCAAAATACTGGATTTGCCGATTACATTATTCCGACAACAATGGATATTCCTGATATTGAAGTTGATATTGTTGAAGAACCATACTTCTTTGGACCAGAAGGAGCAAAAGCACTTGGCGAATTGCCGTTGGTTGGAGTTGCTCCAGCAATTGCTTCAGCAGTTAGTCAAGCTGTTGGAAAAACAATTTGTGAACTTCCAATTACACCGGAAAAAATTCAAGAAATATTATATGAGAATTGAATTTCTAAAAAATCAGAAATAATGAAAAATAAGATAATTCTTTCTCCAAAAAGTATTGCAGAATTAAAAAATAAAGTTTCAGATTGCAAATCTCAAAAAATTGTGTTTATTGCAGGTTGCACTGATTTGTTGGTAGAAAAAGAAAAATTTCAAAAAGCAGATGTAATCATAAATTTATCTGAAATTACTGAACTTAATGAAATATTTCCTAATGAAAATTATATTTATATTGGTTCCGCAATTCCAATAAGTAAAATTATACAAGACCAAGTAATCAATAAGCATTTTCCCATAATGATACAAGCATTAAAGACAATCGGTTCTCCCCAGATTCGCAATCGTGCAACTCTTGGCGGAAATCTTGCAAATGCTTCTCCAGCCGGAGACAGCATTCCGCCTTTGATGGTTTTAGAAGCCAAAATATCAGTTCAAAATTTATTTGATGATTCTTCCCGAAAAATTCCGATTACAGAATTTTTTCTCGGTCCGGGAATGACAGTTTTGAAAGAAAAAGAATTTATCCAACACATTGAAATTCCAATTATAAAAGAAAAAAATGTTTCTTATTATTTCAGAAAAGTGGGACAGAGAAATGCTTTGACAATCAGCAAAACATCTTTAGCTGGGATATGTAAATATAACGAAAAAATGAAATGGATCAAATTATCTGCTGGAAGCGTGTCACCAACTGTTTTACGATTATGTAAAACAGAAAATTTTCTAATAAATAAAAAAATAAATAATTCAAATATTGAAAAAGCAAAATCAATTTTGAGGTCAGAAATCTTCCCTATTTCAGATATTCGTTCAAATATCAAATATCGCAGAGAAGTGACTGGAAACTTATTGGAAGAATATTTGACCAAGAAATTGTAACAACTAAAAAATTAAGATAACTATAAAACTTGAAAAAATATGATGAATTATAATTATGAAAATCAGATAAAAATTATTTATGGAATTTTCTGCAAACTTGTTTAATAAATTTGACATAAAAAAATAAACTTCTACAAATATTAATCTAAGTTTCCAGATAAAAAATATTTTCTAATTAATTATTCGTACCAGATATAAAAATGAATTAGAACCTTGAAGAAAGTGAGATTAGTAAGGGGTAAATCTAATGTATATATAGTATATTGGAATTATAAGATGTTAACCAATTTAGTCAGATATTTGCATATATTTAAAAGTGCAAATTAACAAAAACCAAAAAATCAAAGTAAGGAGAAAAAATGTTGAGCAAAGCGTTAAAAACTATGTTTAATCCCCATTTATCAGGGAAATTCCTGCCGGAAAGATGGCAGACTGGCCGATTATTTTCGGGCAAAAGAAAAAGTCAGTTCGTTATCATTATATTATTATTAATTATCCCATCACTAATTTATTCTGCAACGGTTAATATTGAAACCGCAAAACAGGTCGCAATGAATTGGTATTTAGAAAGGAATGTTAAAGCATCTAATAATCCTGAAATTGTTGAAACTTTTATAGAGAAAGAAAATTCAGAAAATGTTTATTACTTTTTCAATTTTGGTTTGCCTGCTGGTGGTTTTGTTCTGGTTGCTGCTGATGATGCTGTTTTTCCTATTTTAGGATATAATTTTGAACACGAATATAGCCTTGAGAATCATCCACCACAATTTGACGAAATGCTTGCAAGCTTTAAAGAACAGATTGTTTATGTAAAAGAAAATAATTTACTTGGAAATGAAGAAATCAGAAATGAATGGTCAAGATTAAATGTAGTATCTGAAGAGTTTGAAATAATTAGAGATATCAGGGATGTTTCTCCACTTCTTTCCACAAATTGGGACCAGGGTTATTCCTGGAATACTTACTGTCCTGCTGACCCTTATGGACCTGGCGGTTATGTTTATGCCGGTTGTGTTGCTGTAGCAATGGCTCAAGTTATGAAATATTGGGCACATCCAACTACAGGAACTGGTTCACATGGCTATTATTCAGACTATGGTTACCTTTATGTTGATTTTGGTGCAACAACCTATGATTGGTCAGATATGTATAACAGTTCACCAACTAATGCTACAAGAGAATTACTCTATCATTGCGGAGTTAGTGTAAATATGGATTATGGACCTTATGGTTCTGGGGCATATACTTCCCAGTCAGTTGTTGCTTTTGAGACATATTTCGGATATGATAACGATGCAATTTATAGATATAAAAATAATTATTCTTCTTCAGTCTGGGAAAGTATGCTTCGCGAAGAATTAGATAATGGTCGTCCTCTTGTTTATAGAGGAGAGAATGATAGTGGTCATGCATTTAATCTTGACGGATATGAAGGAACAGATCATTTTCACATTAACTGGGGTTGGTCTGGATATTACAATGGATACTATTACTTGAATGATTTAACTCCCGGTGGTTATAATTTTACATCTAATCAAGCTGGTATTTTTAATTTACATCCTGAACCATCAATTACAGTTACCTCTCCAAATGGTGGTGAGAATTGGGCAATCGGTTCTACTTATGATATTACATGGACAAGCGAGAATGCAGGTAGTAGTGTTAGTATTAAGCTTTACCAGATAGGCAGTTATTATGCTACTATTTCAAGTAATACACCAAATAATGGAACCTATAGTTGGGCAATTTCTACAAGTTATGATGAATCAGACTATTACAAAATAAAAATAACTGACGCAGCTAACAGTTCTGTCTATGATTACAGTGATGACTATTTTACTCTTTATCTGCCAGATGGCACTATTGAAGGTTCAGTTACTCTAAATGGTGGCAGTGGGAATGTTGAAGATGTAGAAGTTACCGCAAACGGGATAACAGTGAACCCTGAAGCAAATGGAGATTATTCAATCACTATTGCACCAGGCAATTATGATGTTACCGCATCATTAGCTGGATATATAAATTCTACAATAACAGATGTTGAGGTTTTATCTGGAGAAGCAACAACTGATATTGATTTTATTCTAAATCCTGAAGGTGAACTCTCATTATTACTACCAATAGATGCAGAGGGATGTCCGGGTTCACAGGTTTCAATACCCTTAACTCTGGATAATCCAGAAGAGATAGCGATAGAAGGGATAGATGTAGTTATTACATTTAATGAGGGAGTAATAGATGCTACGGGAGCAACTCTAACAGGTGGTGTATTAGAGAATGAAGATTATGGATTCTTTGCAAATACTGATGTGCCTGGAGAGATTACACTTGTATTTTATGCTTTGTCAGATTTATTTAGCGGAAGTGGTGTAATTGCCTATCTTGAATTTGATGTAGTGGGTTCAGAAGGAGAGTTTACAGATTTGGTATTTAGTTTTGCTCAGGTTAATGAAGCGAGTGTTACAGTAAATGATGGCTACTTTACAGTAATTCCCTGTGATTTTGACATTGAAGGAAATATTGGTTACTATAGTAATGCTTCTCCTATTCCAAATGCAGAATTAGAACTTACTGGAGATGGCACTTATTCCACTACAACTAATACAAGTGGTGATTATATTTTCAATGATATTCCCGGTGGTAATTATGTATCAACTCCATCCAAAGCAGATGATCTCGGTGGATTAAGCGGAATGGATGCTTCGCGGATTGCGAGATATGCTGCTGACTTATATTCGTTTGATTGCTTTGAGATGATAGCTGGAGATGTTTCAATAAATAGTTATATTAGTGGAATGGATGCTTCCAGAGTAGCAAGATATGCTGCAGATTTAATTACTGAATTAAATGATGATGGTATTGAATGGGTATTTACACCAGACCCTATACCTGATTGTGCAGGCTGGCCACCGATAGTTTATGAATCTACAAGAGATTATTCTCCCTTAGAATTAGACTTAACAGATGAAGACTTTATTGGAATAAGACTTGGAGATGTATCAGGTAACTGGGCACCTGATAGTAGAGTGACACTTTCTTCTGAATCATTTGAAGCAATTGAATTTGATACAAACATAAACTCTATCATGAAAATTCCAATAGTAATAGAAAATGTAACACCAATTGAAGGTATTGATATTGTTATTGCATTTGATTCAGAAATGCTACATCTGACTGACCTGACACTTAAAGATGGTATTCTTGAAGACAAAAATTATGCAATAGAAACTAATCTTAAATATGGGAAAATGGTGATTTATGCTCTAAGTGATTTAGTATCAGAAACAGGAACTGTTGCATTCATAGAATTTGATGTTATTGGTACAGCTGGTAGCAAAACAGATGTTTACTTCACAAAGTTTGATGTTAATGAGACAGAAGCATCAGGAGGATTACAGTTAGTAGATTCAGAAGGAGCAGAAATAGTTACACGAAGATTAGAAGTGAATGTAGTTCAACTTCTTCCAGATAAATTTACGCTCTACCCAAATTATCCAAATCCATTTGATTCAAAGACAGTTATTAGATATGACTTGCCAAAGGATGCCCATGTTAATATTCAGATTTATAATGTTCGTGGACAACTTGTAGAAGAGCTTGTTAATGGTTTTGTGTTAGCTGGTAGTAGAAAACAGATTGAATGGGATGCTGAAGGTATGGGTTCAGGAATTTATTTCTATAAATTGTCCACCAAAAGCAGAGCCACATCAGGAAAAAAGAATTATTCTCAAACCAAAAAACTGCTACTTTTGTCGCCTTAGGCGACCTGCCTCAGGAATTGAGGTAGTGAAAGGTGATAAAAATGCTTAAAAAAATCGTCCTAATTATTCTGATAAGTTTGAGCTGGGGGTTAATACAGCCAGTTCCAGCACAAGTCGTAAATAATTTGAATGATGTGAGGGTCTGGACATTTGGTCCTGTTGTATGGAATGACTCAACTGTTAATGCCGCAGTATACATCAATCCGCAATATGTGAAGAGAGCCTGGTTCAAGTATAGTAGCATGCCAGGGAATCCCTTCACAGACCCGCTTTATGGTTTATGGGAATTTCCACCTGAGTTAAATGCTCGTGGAGCCTTATTTGAAGGTGGTGTTCAGGTTGCGCAACTTACAATAGAAGGTGGATGGCCCTGCGATAATCCCTACGATGATGACCACATCTATCCGTTCGAGATTCCTGAACCCGTGTATGATGATTTTGTCACTCTTAACGCGGATGGCGAAATCTATTACCAGCCGAGTCCGTTTGACTTTACAATAACCAACGGCATAATCGCAAATGAGAATTACCTTGATTATTGCCTTTACTGGGCTTTTGAGCAACTTGACGCAAATGTTAATGCTCTCGAGTTCGACGAGATAGATGGGGCTTATAAGCTTTCCCTTGATGCTGATTCGTCAAATAATAAGAATATCGGCTATGATGACTACACTATAGGAACAGCCAACTTTGCGACAAAACTGTCTGTAGTATTCGGGCATGGATATATTGACCCTGTGGAATGGTTCATGCCAGAAGCATCGGCAAGTTCAATGAACGATTCTGCCCAACTCGCTTTTGATGATGATTTTGCAACATTCTGGCACTCCGAAGTAGGCGATAGCCATTGGGTTGAGATAGATTTCGGACGGATAAGGACTATCAAACAGGTATATCTGAGATTCCCAACAGAGCATATACTTGATTCGTTTCATGCGGTCTACTGGGAGGGCTCCTCGTGGCAGGATTTTGACCCACCAGTGTTTCATATAGGAAACACCGATTCCATCCGCTCCTTTCTGGTTGAGCCTGTGCCTGCTGAAAAGGTTCTGTTATTTTCAACCGACAGCGTGGCATACATTTCTGAGATGCAGCTTTTCGGGCAGGGGTTCAGGCAGTTCCTCCTGGCAAGATACTGCGACAGCCTCGGCTGGGCATCTTCCGACCCCCGATGGGAAACGGAAAAACTAATAGACCTCTCCGATACCATACAGTGTCCCGATGGCACGATGAATAGCTTCAACTATCGAAAATACCTGCAAGCTAACGACTGGACGCTTAATCCATTTGGCGGAGAGCTTACATGGGACAATATCTTATACCCGCCGAACAAACTATTCCTTGATTGGTTCCCATCCGATTACTACCACCTGCTATGGCTACTCGTCTTTTCTGAAGATGTCTGGGTTGCGACGATACAGGATTTGATTGAGGAATCATTCATGTATGAATTGATATTTTCTACCTGGTGGCGCAGGGTGACGGATAGTTCGCTGGCTTATGCTGCATCGCTTGAGCGGGATGTTTATATCACTTACAACGGTTCCGCTTATATCCTGCCCCACTATGTTGACTATATGCTGGCTCCTATGGGCGATTGCTTGACCTTTCCTGCTTATCATTGTTCTACAGCAACGGATACCAGCAAAATATGCCTTATCGGCGACCAGGCGCAAATAAACATCTGGCGGCTGCTCAAGAGGCGAGCGGTGGAATACCTCGGCGAGGAGGTTCCCATTGTCGCGTTCTGCGATTTCTGGCAACTCGGGATGCCATTCGCCCATCTCGGCGGAATTGATGAACCCGCTGACCAAAGAGCCATATATTTGCTAACCTACGCAATGGAGATGCGTGCAGCTGGAGTAAATTTTTGCTTTCCAGTTCATGAAGCCGAAGAGAACGCATGGGAGGATACTCTCTCCGACGGCACACCGCTTATTGAAATAATGAAACAGCAGGCGGATTTTCTGAACGCATACGATTGTATCTATCGAAATGTCATAATGAGCTATTATGAGACGATGGTTACTGTAAACGGTGTTGTCCCGTTCAATGGCGAGTGGAACATAGACTGGGATAGCGGCTTGAACTTTAACTCCCCTGTCAACGAATCAAAGGTGACTATAGCCTATATGGATAAAGACGATGGAACACAATCATATCTCCATATAATAAATCATAATTGGGATGATGAGAACCACGAGATGCTTCCTCAAATTGATGTGCCTGTTCAAATACCTGCGCAAAATACCTGTGAGCAGGTAAGTGTTGTCTCTCCAGATTTTACGGATACACTCTCAGTTCCTTTTGTTTATGAAGAGAATGTAATTACTCTGACAATGCCAGAATTGGAGTATTATAATGTTATTGTTCTGGATTGGGTTACTGCCTCAACATTTAATATTTCAGGAAATATGGGCTATTATAGTGATGCTTCTCCTATTCCAGATGCAGAATTAGAACTTACTGGAGATGGCACTTATTCTACTACAACTAATACAAGTGGAGATTATATTTTCAATGATATTCCTGGTGGTAATTATATTTCAACTCCATCCAAAGCAGATGACCTTGGTGGATTAAGCGGAACGGATGCTTCGCGGATTGCGAGATACGTTGCTGACTTATATTCATTTGATTGTCTTGAGATGATAGCTGGAGATGTTTCAATGAATGGTTTCATTAGTGGAATGGATGCTTCCCGTGTAGCAAGATATGCCGCAGATTTAATTACTGAGTTAAATGGTGATTGTATTGACTGGGTATTTGCACCAGAACCTATTCCTGAATGTAATGATTGGCCCCCGATAGTTTATGAAAATACTCGAGAATATACCCCATTAGAATCAGACTTAATAGATGAGGACTTCATTGGAATACGACTTGGAGATGTTTCAGGTAACTGGGCACCTGATAGTAGAAAGATACTTTCTTATGAAACATTTGAATCAACTGAAATTGAGACAAACATAAACTCTACATTAAAAATTCCAATTGTTATAGAAGAAGTAACAGCGATTGAGGGTATTGATATTAGCATTACCTTTGATTTAGAAGTGCTACATTTGACTGAACTGACGCTTAAAGATGGTATTCTTGCAGAACAAAATTATGCAGTAGAAACCAATCTTAAAGATGGAAAAATAGTGATTTATGCTTTAAGTGATTTAGTATCAGAAACAGGAACTGTTGCATTCATAGAATTTGATATTATAGGTGCAGTTGGTAGCAAAATAGATGTATACTTCACCAGGTTTGATGTTAATGAGACAGAAGCATCAGGAGGATTACAGTTAGTAGATTCAGAA
>JACNFI010000330.1 GCA_014384665.1 Candidatus Cloacimonadota bacterium | reverse complement strand
TATAAAAACCCGCGATCCCCAATTAAATTGGGGACACGAAATACTCGAAAATGGTCGTGTAAATTCAGTAATATCTGCATGTATTTTTCGCGTATTTCGCGGGAGATAGCTTTTTAGAATGGACTTAATAAGTATTTTTTTCATTTTATCTATTTATTAAAAGTCATAAGATATTGAGAAACGATGCGCATTACCTACATCATTTTTATATGGAGTAAATGAATAGTCAAATCTGTAATTATTGATTTTTAATCCAAGTCCGGCAGAAAAGTCTTGTTCATCATAATTTAATTTGTAACCTGAGCGAGTATAAATAACCTCAGAATAGGCATATTCCATTCCCATATTTATCTTAGTATCATCATCTATGTATTTGATAAAATCAGTTGAGAAGGAGAGTTTGGATTGATTGGTTAAACTTATATCATAATTAAAACCAACTTTATAAGTAAGTGGGAATTTTATTCTTTCTTTTTTCATCTTAGTAGAGAATCCAATATTTTGTGTAACAAATGCGAGATTAAGACCTTTTATAAATGAATCGTAGAGTATGCCGAAATCTGTTGCAAAACCATACGATGATTCAGTATCAATTTTTTCATACACCATTTTTAGATTTGTGCCAAAAGAAAGATAAGGAGATATACGCTTAGCATAATTACCTGCAACTACTAAATCTATTGCATGCCATTCACCAATAAGTTCTGCACTTGTATCCCTTTTATCTTCTCGTCCATAATTAAGAAAGATAACCCCTAATCCATAACTATGATTGCCTTTTTTTATTATAAGGGAGGCATTTTCTATATTATTCTTAAAAATATAACTATTATGAGAAAAACAGAAATTGGAGCTTTGGCAATTTAACGATGCAGAAGGATTATACCAGAGGATTGTTGCATCTCCTTGTGAAGCAGAGACAGCTTCGCCTTTACCTGTCATACTTGCACTAATGCCGACTTTAAGAATTGTAAAACCGTCTTCTTGAATATTTGTTTGTGAGAGACAGAAGGTGAAGGATAATAGAAGAATGCCTGGAATTAAAATTATTTTTTTCATACAAAGTCCTTACAAAAATAAATGTTTAAAATCCTCTTATCAGTAATAGACAAGAGGATATCACTCTATCACTAAATTTGAGCGAATTATTATGAGAAATGTTTTAACCTAAAATTTCATTTTCATTGCATTTACAAATTTTCACCAGTTCTCTTTTGGGCGCCCATTTTCCATCTTTATGTTTATTACGGATTATTCTAATAATCTGTATTTCAGAGTTGCATATAGGACAAATTACTTTTTTCTCTCCACTGGTTGCATGAGCTAACTTAGCTGCAAAGGTCTTTAATTTTGCCATTTTCAGCTCCTAAATATAAGTTTTTTAGAGTATTTCATTTTATTTTAATAGAATCATTTTTTTGATAATACTTTTTCTTTCAGATGAAATGTCTTCGGATTTATCAATAGAGAGTTTATACAAATAGATACCATTAGCAACAGGTTTTCCATTATTATCTCTTCCATCCCAGACAATTTCAATATTTTTGCCTTTTACCTTTTGCCTTTTGAATTGTTTTATCAGCTGCCCCTTAACATTATAAATCTCAAGAATAGTATTTTTGAGATTGGGTGGTAATTTACATGAAATTACTGTTTCTTGTTTAAACGGATTGGGATAATTGGTTAGCTTAATTGCAGAAGGATTTTGAATATTATGTTCAGCACAACCCTGATCATCTGTAACATGAATATAGTTTGCTTTTATAAATCCATCTTCAATAGGACCGTATTGTATCTTTAGTTTTACAGAATAATAGCCGGTATCCTGATATGTAAAAGTAGGATTTTGTTCATAAGAATCAACTATACCATCGTTTTGAAAATCCCACTCCCAATTTTGAATGTCATCTCCACTGGATAAATCTGTGAACTGAACCGTTAAAGGAACTTCTCCACTGATTGGTTCTGCTTCAAAGTTAGCATAATATGGAGATGGTCCATAAGAAAATGGATGATATACGGTAAATGTTTCACCATAATCTAAACTATGGTATATAAAGGTATGTTTAATTTCACCCATTAACTGCATGTATACTGCAAGAACAAATAATTCTCCCTGCTGTCTGCCACCAACAATATAATTTGAGAGCAAATGGTTTTTGAATATCCAATTTTCACCAAAATTGCTACTATACCATAGTTCTGTTATCCTTGAACCGTCACCAGTGAAGGCAGATCTTAACAAATAAAGCTCTCCAGGTTCTGTTCCTCTACTTAAGGAATAACTATTACAACTAATCCAGTTGAAAATGTGTTTAATTTCAAGATTTTCAAAGTTATCATAACTAATTAATAACCATAAAGAATCAAGAATACCATATACATCACCAAGGATATATCCTATAAAGTCTTGATTTCCAATTTCAAATGTTTTAATACTACAAAAACAACCATTCAGAGAATGTTGAGTAAAACTATAACCATAATCATTACTACTCATCCCAGGTCCTTTAAATATCTCACCTTCATTTCGTCCGCTTTCGATTTCATCAGCACCTTCTGCGGTCCTAAATACCCAGCTTCCATATTGTCCATGATTATTAGAATAATACAAACAATTTGGCATTCTACCACGATATACACTACCAGGTGTTTTATCTGCACAAATGCTTTCTACTTCACTAATGCTATCCACGCAAGCAGCGGTTTCACCAAAATCAGTAGAATAGTAAATGGCATTAAATGTTGTTGCTGTGGGACCAATAAAATATATCTCTCCAATATCAGGTCCTCTTGTTATTGCCCAATCTGCAAAAGCAACTGTGCTTA
>JACNFI010000329.1 GCA_014384665.1 Candidatus Cloacimonadota bacterium | reverse complement strand
CAGAAGAATGTAGATTAGCAGTGTCCCATGTTTCACCATAGTCATAAGATTCCCAGACGAAAATTCCTTCATTAACCGGCATATTGCCCAGATCACCACTGAGCCAGGAGACATAACCCATAATTGCCACCTTTCCGGGTATGTTTGGGTCAATAGCAAATGGTTGAGATAAAGGACGGCAATCCTTTTCACGCCAGTCATACATCAGTATTACTTCACTCCAGTTATCAATATTAAGAAGAACTGTCATATCTGTGAAGAGAGAATTCTCTATATCAATATACATTATTCTGGGATTTTCACAGGGATGACCAAAAGAATTATGTAAATAATTTTTTGCAGTTTGATATACTCTTACATAATCTTCTCCAAGTGGAGAGGGACCAACATAAATTAAGGGCCAGAGATACTCATCAGGTAATGGAGGTGGAAAAAAATAATAAGATGACCAGTTTCCAGGGATTCCAAGCAATGCAAAATCATCATAACAAATCGTTGTTACGTATCCTAAAACCGCATGATTTTGGTGCCAGGTTGCAATAGCATCTCCAGTTGCAGGGTGAATAGCAATACCACCATAACCCTGCAATACATCGTCTGTGGAAATTGTTCCCCAGTCAACAATGTTCTCCTCAGAATCAACATAAGCCCAGTATTGTCTACGATTAGCTGTGGGGCTTGGTTTTGCAAACCAGGTTAAATAATACCCATTCCCATTATCAGTTTGATAACGGATTGGATAACCCTCATAACTTCCGGGCATATAATCATAATAAGAGGTCATAATTGTATCAGGCCCTCCGATAAACTCATAATCCGGGACAGGTGTGTTATCACGAGAGGGATGCTTATACGCTGGAACAAGGTTTTCCTTGTTGTAGTTTTCAATAGGAATTCTCTCATTGCCAACTGGCTGCATTATGTCACTTGCAAAAGCAAATGAAAAGCAGAATAATACCAGTATAAATAGTGTAATTTTAATCCCTGATACATTGGGGTTTTTTCGTTGTTTCAACATCTTTTCCTCCATAATTTGTTTATTTTTTTTTCTTGTATATTCCAAAGCAAACAGGTAGGCTGTTACACTCTCAATATTATCATCTAATAAGAAGCATTTTCTTTGTTATAGAGCCGTTATCAGTTTCCAATTTGTATAGGTAGATACCACTTACTACATCATTATTATTGCTGTCTTTCCCATCCCATACTACATTAGTCATTGGACATTGGTCATTAGTCACTGGAACAATGGTTTTCACCAATTGTCCTTTTATATTGTAGATTTTGATGGAAGGGTTGTTTAAACCTTTGGGAACCGAGAATGAGATATGAGTATAAGATGTAAAAGGATTGGGATAATTTGTTAAAGATAGGTCAGGTGGATTTGGATTATCTGGCTCAACAGCAGGAGGTTCTGGAAATTTAACTTTAATAGAGCAGTAAGTAATCTGTCCACCGTCATCTGGTGGTTGACCTTGTATGACAGTTGAACCAAAAGTATTATCATCAAAGTAGTAAATATAAACCTGCCCCCAATCATCTCCTAAATCAATAATCTGGTCACATACATACGGATATACTGTAATTTGTCCTGAGAAATCAAAATCAGGATAATAAATATCAGTAAGTTCTATTGGTTCTGACCAGGTATTACCATTATCACTTGATACTGAAATAAAGATAATAGGATGTTCTAAATAAGGTAGGAACTCAGGGATACCATCTTGAGCTAATTGCACATAAGTTCCATCTGCCCACATTTGTAGAAGCCAGTTATTATCTATATTAATTGATTGTTTTTGTGTGTTTTCATGGAATATATTAGCTTCACCAGGATACATACTGAAACCAACAGTTACATAGAGCAAAGTATCAAGTTCACCAGAAAATGGGTCAGTTACAATTTCCCAGGGAACACTATGACCTGACAATGGGTCTATACCTGGCATTTCAGGCACTTCATCAAAAGTAAATTCAGCTCCATCCCAGGTAACTTGTGCTTCTGGCAAAAAGTGGGGCCAATAGTAACTACCTGTAGCATCTGTAAAACCATATTGCTGCATATATGGCTGGTGTAAATTCCCATCAGAATCATAAAGTGCAGTATAATGCCAACCATAAACACCAACTTCAAGAACATCAAGAATATTTCCTTGGTTATCAATAAAACCGGGAATATTATCTGCTAAATACAAAAAATCTGATGGACCATCTGAATGTAAATTAGCATAGTCCCATGTTTCACCATAGTCATAAGATTCCCATACAAATACACCTTCATCAACAGGCATATCACCGAGGTCCCCTTCAAGCCATAGAGCATTTCCAATAAAAGCAACCTTTCCTGGAGTATTGAAATCAATCCCAAAGGCTTGAAAAGGACGGCAGGATTTTTCACGCCACTCGGTAAATATAGTTGTCTCATTCCAGTTTTCAATATCAAGAATAACTGACAAATCTGCAAAAAGAGAATTTTCAACATCAGTATACATAAATCTCACATCCTCACATGGATTACCAAATGGATCGTTCGCTGCATTATTTGTTAAAAGGTAAATTCTTACATAATCATCTCCGAGTGGAGAAGAACCTACAAACAGATAAGGCCAGCAGTATTTGTTTAT
Organism: Candidatus Cloacimonadota bacterium; assembly: GCA_014384665.1. Taxonomy (GTDB): domain Bacteria; phylum Cloacimonadota; class Cloacimonadia; order JGIOTU-2; family JGIOTU-2; genus JACNFI01. The sequence goes on along the minus strand of JACNFI010000329.1, from coordinate 218 downwards.
ACCATCATTGTAGATGACTAATTGAGCTGACCAAAATCCAGGGATTCCAAGTAATGCAAAATCATCATAAGTAATTGGTATCTTGGGGTCTGTTTCAAAATCTTCATGCCATGCGGCAATACAATCTCCAGTAGCAGGATGAATAGCAATACCACCATAGCCCTGCCATACATCGTCTGTAGATATTGTGAGCCAATCAACAATGTTCTCATCAGCAT
>JACNFI010000328.1 GCA_014384665.1 Candidatus Cloacimonadota bacterium | reverse complement strand
GCACCATCTGCAGCATTTCCATGAGCTTCAGCTATAACAGCAATATTAATACAATTCAATAAATCTTGTGCGCTATTTCTTAAATCATTAGGTAATGTATAATCATTTATTATCTCAGTAGCAAAATCACCTAAATCTTTATGATCTGGATTATGAGGATAAGGATACCAAGCATTATTTCTGGCTAATTTTATTTCGGTAGAGAACTCAGGAAAATAAGAATAAAGTGCATCTGCAAAAATATTTAACAAAGGAATTAAATCATTTTCTAAAATGGTTGAGGAAGTTGCAGACAGTGTTACAGCACTACTATTCCCATAAAATGTTAAATAATCATTTACAATGTGAGTAGAAATTGTTTCAGAAGACATATTAGGATTTGCATTTAAATGAGCAAAAGATGCTTCATAATCCCAGCCATCACCAGGTTCTACATTTTCAGATGCAATAACATAATCAGCATAATCTTTTAATTGGTAAACTGTTTCAATTTGGCCTAACAAACATAAATCAAATCCAACTATATCAATTTTTTCTCCTATTGCTGTAGTAAATTCTTCAATTGCATTATCCATCTCCCAAAGTTTCATCCCTTCACAAAAACCTTTAAAAAGTCCTTTTCTCTCTTCTCTAAAAATACCATTTCCATGATCCCACATAATCAAACCATAATGTTGGGATGGATAATTGTTTTTACACCACATAATAAAATCTCTTAATGTTTCCCAGTTGCTCATATCTGGATCTATACCTAAAAATGTACTTACAATTGGAGAAATAATAGTTGAATTATATCCATCCGGATCTTGTTCAATATAATATATCCCATCATAAGAATCATCTTGCGCATCATATAATACAATATAATTAATTAATCCGTTAATAGAACCATTTGCTTCCCACTCATTTATATCATCTGCACCATCTAGTCCAGTACCATCCTCTAATAGATAAAGCATCCAAGTCCAGATGGCTTCTATTGTAAAACTACGATATGATGAATAGTTAGATGTATTATCTTCATTATCTGTGGCGTTAACATGCCAATAATAAGTATCTATAGAATCAAAAGTATGTGAAGCATTTGATGTATTACAGTTAGACTCCCACACTATAGAAGTAAATGATGTATTAGTACTTACTTGAATATGGTAATAATCAACACCACTTCCATAACCATTATTATCTTCAGAATTTTCCCAATCAAATGATATAGTTGTTTGATTATAATTAAATGTTTGACCATTAGCAGGTGATAATAATTCCGGTATCTCTGGTGGGGTCGTATCATCAACTTGTACTAAGTCACTTTTCCAATTATTGTTATCTTCTACTTTAAAATAATATTCGGGTATACCTGCTAGTCCGTCGTCCATCCAAAATAATGTATACGGATGTGTTCCAAAACCATTAGAAATAGTTACAGTAAATTGATCTACTAACTCGTCACGAAGCTCTATTTCTTTCTTACCCTGAGAACCTTCAAATAAATCATCTTCGTATACTTTTACATCTACCGACGAAAATCCTACTGCATGTATATTTACATATATTTCCTCTCCTGCTTCCATAATTGTGTTATTCGGTATTGCATTACCTGAACCTGATGTGGTTGACCAATAGCAATCTGTAATACCATTTACATAAACTGTTACATATTCCAAATTATTATCCTCATTCGATTCAGGTGTATCTTCTTGGTAATCAGCATAAAATGCAAAATAATATGTTCCTGGGGTAGTTCCTGAAGGTACTGTATAATTAAAGTCTTCATCTGAATAATCACCCGGATCTAATGCAGGATAACCGTCTCTTCCAACTCTATTTTCCAAATCATTTAAATTGGATGGAATGTCATCTTCCCAATAATAACCTACCCATTCAGCATCTGCTGTAGCATTGCCAATATTTTTCACTCTACAACTTGTGATTAACTCATCTCCTGGTAAAACTGAAACCGATGAACTCGAACCATTAACTAATTCATTCTGGATAACTAAATCAGGTAGGGGTGGTGGTACAACATCAATTGTATATCTCCTAACCCAATAGCCTTGTTCATCAGTATAACCTGTATCAAACCACGGATCCATGTCAATTATGTTCCAATCCCAATCTGAGAATGTTGCTCTTACTAGAAAATGTATACTTCCTGAACTTGGAGCCTGAATTTTAACCTCAAGATGTTGATTTTCTCCTGCACTCCAACTTTCTTCAGTTGCATCAACCGAGACTTCAGAAGTTGTGATTTGATATCCATCTATGTGCCATTTAGTAGATCCAGCAGGATAAACCACATGATAATCAAAATAATTATCATCAACATCTAATACATTATCGTAGTCTTCTATCCATATTACTAGTTGCCCATAACCACTCCATGATGAACCTTGATTTTCTATTTCAACATCTATCCAAAATTGTTGATTTGGTTCTACCTCAGCATGTTGGCTTCCATTTACATTAATTGATTGACCATCAACTTCAACACTGATTATGAATACCAATGGATCCCTAATGTTTAAGGCAGTTTTTCCCTGAGCATTTACAAAAGACCACGAAAAGATGATAGCTAAAATAGTTAAAACTATTTTTTTAAAATTATTTTTTTTCATTTTTTCTTCCTTTCAATTTAATTTAAAGTCTCATCGCATTAGATTCATATATCACAAATATAAGCAGAACCCATATTTTAATTGGTTATCATCTTGTTGTCCTGATTTATACACCTTTATAAGACTTGTCAGGACTACCTATCAATAACATTAAAGTCCAACTCCCGATGGTATCGGGGTTACCTATCTTAGAAGTTAACATCTCAACCTATTCAACCTACTTATTT
>JACNFI010000327.1 GCA_014384665.1 Candidatus Cloacimonadota bacterium | reverse complement strand
ATTGTTGGGAAATGACAGATAATTACGGGAATCCAATTTCAGAAGGTTATTATGAAGTAACAGGTTTTTTGGCATCTTATGATAATATCCCTGTTACAGTGAATATTGAATATTTACCTGCTGATGTAGATAATCCTGCAATGATTCCTTCCGAACCCATGCTGTTAAGTTCGCCCAATCCCTTCAAATCCTCAACAACAATCTCTTTTTCAATCCACAATAACAGTGTGGTAGAATTAACGGTTTACAATCTAAAAGGTCAAAAAGTGAAAACGCTCACTGAGGATAGATATGCAAAAGGTGATTATTCTGTTGTCTGGGACGGGTGTGATGATTCAGGTAAACCTGTAAGTCCCGGTGTATATTTCTATAAATTAGCGATAGATGGGGAATTGGTAGCAGTGAAGAAATGTATCATATTGAGGTAAAAAGTAATGATCATACTATTTAAATTTACAGCTTCAATATCTTATAAAGAACCACATAATTTTATAAGGAGTTTAATTTGAAAAAAATAATTTTATTACTATTAGTACTCTCGGCTTTTTTATTGGTAAATTGTTCAAAAGACCATTCAACGGATCCACAAATTACAATTACTCTTGAACAGGCTGAAGAGATTCTGTTAACTGAAGTTTTTCAGGATTCCGTTTCCGGCGGAATAATGGTTTATGAGCTCGAACAACCTTTGGAAAAATATTCAATTATTTATAGCTGGAAAAACGAATACATTATCGAAAGGAAATGCTGGTTTTTCTTTATTGATGATTATTTCTATGCAAATTGGGAGCATCCTTGCAGATACGTTCTAATCAACTTTTATAGCGAACCTGGAATATCATTTGAAATTATTGATGAAACTTCTCCGCCCGGTTTTGAAGACCTTGTTGAAGTGGAGTTTTAAACGATGGTCTATATGAAAAATCAGTGCAATATTAAGGAGAAAACATGAAATTTTTTGTAATTATTATAATAGTCTTTTTACCATTATTCTTATATGCTGAATATGAGAACGATAATTCTATTATAATTGATAGTGTTAAATACTACATGGCTACAGATAAACTAACCTATCTACCCGGAGATTCAGTGCACATGTGTTATAGGGTTACTAATTACAAGTCTTCAACGGTTGTTTTAACTTTTCCATCAAGCCAAGAATTTGATTTTTATGTAACTCACGACACAACATGTATATGGATGTGGTCTTGGGGTAAACCCTTTTTTTACATTGTCTGGTTCTTAAATTTATACCCAGAAGATTCTTTCGAAGCAACGTACAGCTGGAACATGACAAACTATTACGGGAATCCAATTCCGGATGGAGACTATGAAGTTACAGGATTTTTAGCATCATATAATAATCTTCCTCTCTCCGTAGATATTGAATATTTACCCGCTGGTACGGACGAACCATCTATGCCAACTGAGAATCCAACAATTGTTAGTTCGCCAAATCCTTTCACATCCTCGACCAATATTTCCTTTTCAATTCCCCATAACAGTAATGTAAATATTTCTGTGTACAATCTCAAAGGTCAGAAAGTAAAATCACTCACGAATGATCGTTACGGTAAAGGAAATTATACGCTTCTGTGGAATGGTCGAGACCAGAATGGAGAACAGGTAAGTCCCGGTGTATATTTCTATAAATTAGCGACAAATGGGGAATTGGTTGCTGTGAAGAAATGTATTATCTTGAGATAAAGCGAATATAAAAGAATTCCTATGAAAATATCAAGAACAGTACTTTTCATTACATTAATTGCATCTCTTTGCACATCTCTTTTTGCAATAGAAATAGACGAGAAAGGGATAAAACTAGGAATTAATTACACAAGATTATTTGGAAATGCAACAGAAAATACAGATTTCACGCCGGGTTTTTCAATTGGTGCTTTCATTAATAAAAGAGTGAATAATTGGCTTGTTATTCAGCCGGAATTACTCCTCTCATCTAAACTGGTATATCGCGACGGTGAAGAAAGATTTTATCTCGATAATGATGCTGATGGCAGTTTCGATGAAGACGAGTATGATCTTATTGATAACGATGGAGATGGACTGATTGACGAAGATCGATCCGAGTTATATTTTCAAACGAAGGGTCATTATCAATTATATTATCTGGAAATACCTATACTGTTCAAAACTATCACCCAAAAATCTTCTTCAAATAGAATAAATTTAATCTTCGGACCTTCATTCAACTTTCTTCTTAAGGATGAATACAAATTCACCAATAATGGCAATGAGTTTCATAGTAGTGATATGTCTGGCACAGACACATTTAATTTAGAAGTGATGTGTGGAATCGAATACAAAATTGGCAAGTACGTGATTGAACTGAGATTGGACCAAGGTGTAACAAAGAATAATTACAAGTCTGCTGGAGAAGTCATGATGGATTCTTTTGAGAGCTATGAAGAAATTTTTGGTCCTTCTGTAGGAGATGATTATAGTGATTATTGTAGATATCAGAAAGTAAGTGGATACAATACTTCCGTTACATTGTTGTTAAATATATTCTTCTAAAATTTATCAAACCTTTGCAAAGATCTCCTTTGTCAACCATTCGCAAGGTTCTTCTTCATACTGCAGAATGAAGCAATGGAGCAAATATCACAGACTGGACTTCAGTAATTGCAGAATGTGGTCTGGAGTTCAGAATGAAGAAGCCCTAAAATGGACGCTCTGAACTCCATCCTCCCGACAAGTCGTGATTATGAAGTCCAGGCTTGTAAATTTACTCTCTTACAAACTCCTCGACCTGCTCACAAATCCTTCTTGCTGAAAGCCCGAAAGCATCGAGGAGTACATCCGGTTGTCCGGACTCACCGAAT
>JACNFI010000326.1 GCA_014384665.1 Candidatus Cloacimonadota bacterium | reverse complement strand
ATTTCTTACGACTCAGGATACTTCCTATATTTCACAAACTATTATTGATGGTGACCACGATGGAAGTGTTGTAATGTTTGAAACTGGAGAGGACACTACTGCGATTTTAACAGGTTTTACAATAACAAACGGATATATTGCTTCGGGGCAACCACTTAGTCATGGAGCTGGGATTTGCTGTAAAAATTCAAGTCCAACAATAACGAATTCATCTATAGTTGATAATTTTAGCCATAATGATGGGGCCGGGATTTACTGCTATTTCTGCAGCCCAAACTTAAATAATCTAACAATCAGCGGAAATACTACAGAATGGGATGGTGCTGGACTTTTTTGTTACTATGCTCATCCTACTTTATATAGAGTTTTGATTTGTAATAACACTGCTGCATGGGCTGGTAGTGGTGCATACCTTACTGCTTCTTCTGAGCCAACATTTACAAATGTAACTATCACAGAAAATAAGTCATATGATAGCAATTATTTTGCAGGATTTCAATTAGAGCACGATGCTTCTCCAACTCTGTTAAATTGTATCCTTTGGAATAATACACCTCAAGAAATTGTATTAACTTCAGTCTGTTCAATTGATATAACTTATTCTGATATTAAAGGTGGATGGACTGGGCTAGGAAATATGAATGTAGATCCCTTATTTGTTGATCCTTTAGATAGGGATTTCCATTTGACTACTGAGTCTCTATGTATTGATAATGGAGATCCAAACTCACCACCAGATCCAGATGGTTCAATTGCAGATATAGGAGCGTATTACTTTGATCCAGATTATTTTTATGCGAATTTCATAGCTACTCCAACTGTAGGTTCTGCACCACTGGGGGTAAGCTTTACTGATCTATCCAACGGAAATATCATAAGCTGGCAGTGGGATTTTCAGAATGATGGAATTATCGATTCTTATGAACAAAATCCTACTTTTACTTATGATGAGCAGGGAATCAACTCTGTGAAATTAATTGTTCAAGATGGCACAAATACTGACAGGTTAATTAAAGAAGACTATATTTTTGTTACTTCAAATATTGTAGTTGATGGCTATGCTTTTTTAGAAGATCAAAGTTCTCATAATGGCATAAAGATTTTATTTGAAAGAACAGCCCCATCGATAATTTTGGATAGCACTTATACTGATTCAAGTGGCTATTTTGAAATTAATCTTCAAAATGGTTGGTTTGATATCACATATTCAAAGGAAGATTACCACCAGGAAATTCTTGTTTACCAGCAGTTAAATACCCATACAACATTGACAAACATTACTCTTATACCACAAGGAACAGGGATCATATATGTTCCTTCTCAATTTTCAACAATTCAGTCAGCGATTGATAATGCCTATGATGGTAATATCGTTCTCGTCGATTCAGGCAGGTATTATGAAAATATCAATTTTGGTGGGAAAAGTATTACTGTTAGTTCACTCTTTTTAACAATACAAGATAGCACATATATCACAAACACGATAATCGATGCCAACCAGAATGGAACTGTAGTCAAGTTTATTAACGGTGAAGATTCTTTATCATGCCTAAATGGATTTACAATAACTGGTGGCTATGATGATTTTGGTGGAATATGCTGTTATAATTCAAATCCAAGACTAGAAAATTTGATTGTGTGCGGTAATAATGCCTTTGGGTGCGGAGGTGGAATATTCTGTTCAAGCTCAGATCCAATTATTATGAATGTTGTTATTAAAGATAATACTGTTACCATGTGGGATGGTGGTGGTTTCTTTTGTGAAGAGAACTCCAAACCCACCTTAATAAATGTTTCAATATATAACAACTCTGCAGGAACATTCGGTGGTGGAATTAGCTGCTGGTCAAATACTCAGCCATCTTTTTATAATGTTGATGTCCATGATAATACTGCAGACCAATGCGGTGGTGTATATTGTCATAATTCAATCGCATTTCTTACTAATGTAACAATATGTCGAAATAGTTCGGTAATGCCTTATAACGCGAATGGAATTTATAGTGTATATATGGCAAATGTCTATGTTACAAATTGCATTATTTGGGATAACTGGCCTGATGAAATTCAGACAAATATTGGTGGATTGATCACTATAACTTATTCTGATATCAAAGATGGTTGGAGTGGGACTGGAAATATTGATTCGGATCCTTTATTTGCAGATCCGCAAAATGGTGATTTCCATCTTACATGGTCTAGTTACCCATTTCCAGATTCAACAAAATCTCCCTGTATTGACACTGGTGATCCCAGTTCACCACTCGATCCTGACGGAACATGTGCAGACATGGGGGCTTATTATTATGATCAACCAGAGTTTGGAGTTGGTATACCTGCAATTCCTGAAGCAAATATTCTTCATCAAAATTATCCCAATCCAACCAAAAACTCAACTACAATCCAATATTCTCTTAAACAGAATTCCAATGTTATAATCAGTATTTACAACATCAAAGGGCAGTTGATTTCTACAATCGTTAATGAGACAAAACCAAAAGGTGAATATTCGGTTATATTTAATACAGAAGCATTGAGTTCAGGAGTGTATTTTTATAAGATACAAACTGAGTACGTGTCAGAAATAAAGAAGATTATTGTGATTAAATGATAAGACCTTGCGAATGGTCGCTTTTTGGAAGACCTTCGCAATGGTCGAATTGATGAATTCTTTCTGGTTAACCATTGCGAAGGATACCTTCGGTAACCATTCCGCAAGGTTTCCATTAATTTTTTCTTTATCAGCGTTTATCAGCTGCATCTGTGTTCATCTGTGTTCTATTCTTTTGGCATTTTTTTAGATTATATCTATAAAAAATCCATAAACTTGACAGCTCCATCTCCTA
>JACNFI010000325.1 GCA_014384665.1 Candidatus Cloacimonadota bacterium | reverse complement strand
TCTGCCGGCTACAGATCAGACATGTTTTTTGGTCGTTTTACCGCAAACCTTCATTACGTGTTCAGTGATAACATTTCAGAGATAATGATCGGGTATACTAATAAGGAAAACTGGGACGATGAATATAATGGACTTACATATAAGCTCGACTGCATGATTTTCAACAAATTCCTTCTGCGCGTTTGTGGCAATGTCGATTATAAGTTTTCGTCACAAGGGATACAAGCGGGAATTGGTATGTTAATTTAGTCATTCATAATTTTATGAATTCAAATGTTATAGAAAAATGATAGGAAATCAAATATCTATATACAATAAGATTAACGGTTTAATAAGAAAATATAGAGAATAAAAGAATTGTTCGCTGAGAAAAAAAATGAGATTCAGAAAAACGAAATTCATTTATTTGGAACCTCCCTATTCTAATCCCGGAATAGTGAGGTATGTTGAATATGAACATTGAATGGGTAAAATATAAGATGAATTTAAAGCTAGAGGGATAAAGTTTTAGGTGCTTTAAATGAGCTAATGTGTTAACTAAAAAAAAACGAAATGGAGTTTTAAAATGAAAAAAATAATTTTACTAATAATATTATTAGCAGTTTCTATTCATTTGTTTTCCCAAACAAATAATCCCTATATTCCTATGTACAGACAGGGTAACTGGAGGTTGGCTGGCCTTGAATTTGATAATATTATTGAAGTTAATGAATTAATTAATGTAAAGGATTTTATTTATAGCGGAATACATTATAGTGCAGCAGGCAATGGAGAAGATGATGATACTTCAATAATACAAAATGCGATAGACAAAGCAAATAATAACAGTGGATTTAACATAGTATATTTCCCAGCAGGTATCTATAAAATCACAAATTCACTGAACTTACCATCCGAAATTAGTCTCAAGGGATCGGGTTCAGGAGTTTCGACACTTTATTTTAATATACAGGATGATAATAATTGTATAACAATTCAAAATAAAATAAAGACAGGAATTGAAGATTTGAAAATACAACGTTGTGGTATCGGAGAGGATTCAGGTAAGACTATTGTTATTAGTTCCTCTGATAATTGTTGGGTAAAAGGAGTTGAATCTACGCAGGCTTCAGGACATCATATATTGATTACAAATAATAGTACCCATATTGATATTCATGGTTGCTATATTCACCATGCAAAAGATTATGTTGGTGGAGGACATGGATATGGCGTTTGGATAACACATAATTCTTCCCTGTGTCTAATAGAGAATAATATTATTCGTCATCTAAGACATTCTATGATAGTAGCAGATGGTGCATTTGGGAATGTATTTGGATATAATTATTCAGATGATATACAGGATTCGGGTTTTTGGGATTTAGGTGACATATGTTTACATGGGCATTGTGGTACTGATATTGGTCCATTTAAAAATTTATTTGAAGGTAATAATTGTTGGTATATCGATGTGGATGATCAATGGGGAGTAAATGGAGATTATAACACTTTTTTGAGAAATCGTTCTATAGAGAAGGGCATCAAAGTTGTAGAAGGAAATGATAATTGTAATATAATAAATAACTACTTTAGGAATTGCACTCATTATTCATCTCCTTGGATAGTATATGGAGATAATCATATTGCTGAAAATAATCGTGTTAATTATAATGGAACGATTGTATGGCGACTAAATCAAAACCCTGGATATTGGCAAATAGAATCTTTCTATAGTGATTATAATTATGATCCTATTGAAGAAATTAATTACGCAAACGAAAGATATCATAATTCAACAATAAAGACAGTTTATTCTGGTTATTCACATTATTCCTTGCCCAGTATCGCTATTGGAACGATTAACTTAAGTGGTGGTAGTGGTAATCTTGATGAAGGCAGAGTTATATTCAGAAAAATGGAATTTATTAACAATGAATTTATTTTAACTGATAAATTTTACAATACAACAAATGAAGTCGGTGAATATGAAGTTAATATACAAAGTGGATTTGAATATAAGGTTTCCTTTGAACATCTTAGTGGGAATTATGAAAATGAAACGATACAATGTTATATTTCACCCGGAACTACAAATATAAGTACTGTTACTTTGCTTTATAATCCGGACAAATATATAATTGTACCTAATGATTACGATAACATACAGGAAGGTTTAGATCATATTCAAGATGGTGGTACGGTCGTTGTAATGAATGGCACTTATCAGGGATATGATAACCACAATTTAACTTGGTCTGATAAGCACATTACACTAAGAGCTCAAAGTCTCAACAATCCTGAGGACTGTATTATTGATGGTAATTCTAGTGGTGATCATGCCTTCTATTTAACGGATTCACAGATAAATAACAATGATCAAATATTCGGATTTACTATTAGAAACTTTGATGGTGTATATTATAATGGTGCTGTTTGCTTCAAAAATTTGGCTTCACCTTTAATAAGTAATTGTATCATTGAGGATTGCTCGCTTAATAATCCAGATGACTTAGATCATTATGGATTAGGAATAGCAATATATTGCGAAGGTAACACTGTTGTTGAAAATTGTATCATAAGAAACAATGAAGGTTGGGATACAGAAGGTGGAGCTGCAATAGCATGTAAAGGCAATGTAACTATTAGAAACAACGAGATATATGGTAATTCATTATGCACTTATCTTAGTGTGGGTTCTGTAGATGTAGATCGTCAAGGAGTTGCTGTTTATATACTGGCTGATGAAAATAATGCTCCAACAATCTATAATAATGAAATATATAATAATACTCATCAGACTACTGGTCCTGGACAGGCTTCGTTAATCTATTCTGAGTATGATATATCTTGGAACTATAATGATGATCCGATT
>JACNFI010000324.1 GCA_014384665.1 Candidatus Cloacimonadota bacterium | reverse complement strand
AGGCAAAAAATAAATCGAAAGGTTTTGTACAATACATGAATAAAAAGACCGATTATAATATGAATCATAGAGAAAATTCGGATGAAAATTAAGGAGGAGAAATGGTAAATTCTTTAGAAATTATTTTTTCAAATCTCAACGAGAAAATAGAGATATTGCTTTTCATTGGAGTTATATTAACAATTATGGGTATTATCATTTGGGTTTATGTTGTAAAAACCAAAAGATTATTATCCAAGTTAGAGAAAAAATTAAATGATGTAAGTTCTATATCAGAAAAAGGAATAAAAAAATTGGTTGAAAATGATAGAACAGCTTTAACTGAAGAAGAATTAAAGGAAGATTGATCTATTTCAAATACAGATCGAGGTGAAATGAAAAATCATTGTCCAAAATGTTACTCCGAACGAATAACTCTGTATCGTCAATATAAGAAAAACAAGAGCACGGGAGACGGAGGAGGTTGCATTAGTTGTCTGCTTTTCATAATCATATTGATTATTGCCCCTGGTGCAGTACTTATTTTCGGGCTCATAACGGGAGCAGCAATCTACGCACTTCGCATTCCGCTCTTAATTGGTCTGCTTGTAGGTGTGATTATAGCAATTGTTGTGAAAGTTCGCCAATCTGGGCTTATAATTTGCGAAAAGTGTGGACACAAGTTCAAATAGAACTTCTTAAACCACTGATTAAAATTACGAAAAATTCTGTGTGTGAGTGATATAATAAGCACCCCCCCTACCCCCAAAGGTGATCCCTGGACTTTGAATATCTCCGGAGTTAAACAGGAATGTAAATGATTTTATTGACACTAATTAGACAGAAATATACTAACCAATCAAGTAAATAATAAATCCTCGGAGGTTTCTTATGTCTAAAAGTATTTTGGTTATTTTACTGATACTTTCATTAGTTGTATTTACGTTCTGTACAAAAAAAACAACTACACCAACCGAACAACTGCTTCCCCCTACAAACCTCTCAATAAGTCTCGTTGAAAACAACAAGATACAAATTAACTGGATTGATAATTCCACAAATGAAACTAAATTTTTAATTGACCGAAAAACAGGAGAATTTAATTGGTTTGATAATTATAGTGGATGGAATGAAGGTTGCTGGATACCAAACTCATTTTGTGTTTGGGAAGGGATTTATAAGGGATGGGAAGGATATTTTGATAAGCGATCCGTTTGATAAGGATATTAAGACAGTGATGGAGTATTATAATGGGGGGAATATTAGGGAGAGTGTGTTTAGTTATGTGAGGTTTGAGGTAAAGTAACCACCCGTCTGCATTACATTTCGCCGTGGCAGGCGAAACACACGAAAAACACGAAAAGAAGGAATCCGCCTTTATTACATTACGGCGTGACAGGAAGAATAATTTAAACAAATAATTAAAAATTGACAGGAAAGATGAGAATTAAACAAAGGATTAAATAAAAAATGAGTAAAAAGACAATTATAAAAGTGGAAGAGATAGAGAACAGGATTTATCCTGTATGCAGGATAGGATATGGCTCATTCCTATAATGCAGTTGCTTTTATGGTATCGCAAAATTTGATACCTTATTGTTTTATGATGATAAGTTGGGAGATCGTGAATGAGGATAAAATCCACAATAATTTAAAGAAAGAGAAACCTGTATGAGTAAAAATGAAATAATACAAAGTGAGGAAATTCAAAGCTTGATATATTCAATAAGAGGGTTACAAGTAATGCTGGACCGTAACTTGGCAAAACTTTACAATGTAGAAACCAGGGTATTGAACCAAGCAGTAAAAAGAAATTGGGGCCGATTCCCTGTAGAATTTTGCTTTCAGCTTACAGATAAGGAATTTGAAGATTGGAAATCACAAATTGTGATGTCCAATGAAGACAAGATGGGATTACGAAGACCTCCTTATGCTTTTACCGAGCAAGGTGTTGCGATGCTTTCTTCCGTCCTGCACAGTGAAACAGCAATTAAGGTAAGTATCCGGATAATGAACGCATTTGTAGGAATGAGACGTTTTATACTTTCAAATGCACAGGTTTTTCAAAGACTGGATACGCTTGAATTAAAACAAATTGAAACTGACAATAAAGTAGAGAAAGTATTAAATGCTTTGAGTGAAACAAACATTAAACCAAAACAAGAAATATTTTTTGAAGGACAAATATTTGATGCTCATAAATTCATTTCCGATCTCATTCGCTCTGCGAAAAGATCAATTATCCTGATAGATAATTATATAGATGAGGGAGTACTTACTCTTTTTACAAAAAGGGGAAAAGGCGTTCTTTTACAGATATATACAAAGAAAATAACAAGACAGCTTGCTCTGGATTCAGATAAATTCAAAAAACAATATCCTCCAATGAAAATATCGGAATTTGGGAAATCACATGATCGTTTTATGATAATCGATGATAAGACCGTGTATCATATTGGTGCTTCATTAAAGGACATTGGAAAGAAATGGTTCGCTTTCTCCAAAATGGATATTGAGGCGGTTGATATGTTGGAAAAACTTAAAAAGCAGGATTAAAGAAAAACACATTTTATAATGGCCGCCCGCCTTCATTACATTACGGCGCTGCAGGCGGGTTGCGGGTTGAAAAGAATTTAACCACGAAAAGCACCCCCCGTCGTTACACTATGGCGTGACAAGCCTGTCTTTATTAAATTTCAGTCTTCGCTACGCTACGCCAAGACAGGACGGTGTGACAGGCATAACGCAGAGAAAACAGAGAAGGACGCCAGTCTAAGCTACGATCCGAATTGGCAGGCAGAGAAAGAAGAGAAAGAAAAAAATAAAAGCATTTGTTTTATGAGAATTGTTTCGCATTCTGAACTCCATCTGCTTCGCGATGAA
>JACNFI010000323.1 GCA_014384665.1 Candidatus Cloacimonadota bacterium | reverse complement strand
TCAAATGTTATAGTTATATTGATTCCCTCTATTTCTATTTCATCTGGATTGTTTAATGTTATAGGAATTGAAACTGATTCTCCGGGATAACCAGTTGCATCTTCTGGGAGTGTTAATTCCGTGATGAGTAAAACACATCCATAAAATGTATATTCTCCATCTTCAGTATTAGGTGTTACACGGTTAACATCAAGTTTATGATAACTAGCAGTTGCTGCTCCCCAACTATGGAATTTATCATGGTGAACATAAACAGTAACGGAGAAGAGTGAAGGGTCTGGGGCATTCCAATCATATTCAATTCTATATGCCTTACCAGGCTGACCACAGTCAACCCAATGGATATTACTTATAGTAACAGGACCAGTTGTTGTAAAAGTCAAAGCTTCATCTGCAGGAACAGTATTATGACAATAAGTATCAACTTCAAAATAACCAGTTCCAGTACAACCAACGAAGTCCCCATCAGCGGGGTCGTAATCTTCTGTCGCTGGGCAAAGGGTTATATCTGCATTTGCGGGAACTATTCTAAATTCGCGTAAATGAGATGGCATATTTGAATATGCTTCTCCTGCTTTTCTATGCGCAGTATTATCAAGTTGACCATTCATTCTTCTTAAAAGTTGTTCATTATTATTTTCACAAGCTCCTCCAGTAGTCCAGGTATTATATCCAAATGCTACGCCACCTCCACAAGTAGCAGCCCATCCATTTTCAAAGCTATAACAGCAGGATAAAATTGTAATTGACTTTGATTGTGTTAACATTGAATTCCAATAATTGGTTGGCCAGGCAGATGTTCCACAGGCAGCCCAGGGATGACCGGTTGGCCAATTTTCGCCAGTAATTTCAACAGCAATAACAAGAAGAGTATCATTTCCTGACCAATTATTGATCTGATCTTCTGTCTGAAGGAGCAACATCTCAATATAGCCTCCATCTGTCTGTTCCCACCCATGACATGCATAATATAAGAAATCTGCATATTTCATGTTTTTTAAATTATTATATGTACAATCCTCACAATCAGCATCCTCACCAGAATCATCAGTATAAATACAAGTGGTTACATTATAGTCTTGATCTTTAATATAATCACCAACACTTGTAATCTCAGTAGGAAAATTACTAAAAGCAGGATCATAAGTATAGCCACACCAGCCATATAAAAATGTGCCATCTGGAGAATATGCAGTCCCACGAGTATTTTCGCTACGATTTTCACCTTTCATCATTTGGTTCTCTTTTTCATTTCTCATTTTTAAATCTAAATCTCTTTCAAGAGGTTTTAAAGCATCCTCACCATATCGTTCTATTATTTTCTGCCTTAATGTATTAATTCTCTCTTCTAATTGATGACTTGCTTCAAAATTAGCAACGAAATATCTACATAATTTTTTATCTACTCTTGGAAATATACCGAAGGAGATTAATTCATTCACTTTTTCCTCATCAGAAATTGCTTTACTCATTACATCCAACATCTCTGGTAAAAGAATAGCTGCTTTTCGTTCTGCAAAGGAGAGTTCATTTTCATCCAAAAATATCAAAAATAAATCTCCTTTTTCAAGCCTATTTTTGTAACGGAGAGATAACTTATTAACTCTTTTGATTAATTCATCCTTTGTTGGAGGTCCACTACCCTCAGGACCCCATATTTCATTTACTCGCCTCATAATAGGACCACCAAATAAAATATGTCGCTTTTCTCCAGCATAACTCTCCAATATCCATCCACCATCAGGCTCTTTGGTTAGACTTTTTACATAGGGAAGACTGCGAAAGTATTGGATGGTCTTTTCAAATGCTTCATCATAGCTGTAATGAGTGAATAAATACCATTGCTTTGCAGCGTAGTAGAGTATTCCACGAGTTGGCTCTCTTAGTTTAGATGCTTCCTCAAGAGTGGTGTATTTTGTTACATTTGGCGGAATTCCTGGGTCATGGTCAAAAGCATATTTATTAACAACTGGCCATTCCAACTTCCTGGTAATCTGAACCCCATTAATATACACAGCTAAATCATGAGCTTCAACCTTATAGGAAACATCAAGATATTTACCATCAACAAAAACAAAACCAGTGTTAATATCTTCTAATTGGTCTTGTGCGTTAAGACTACCAGCGGGCAGTATTATACCCACCAAACAAATAAACGAAATTAGTGATATTATTTTCTTATACATTTTTCTTCTCCTTTTATTGTTTTTTTTTGTTTGTCTTCATAATTTATAACTCATATTATGTATATAAGTTATTTTCCTAATAAATAAGTTAACAATACGAAAATAAAATAGACCTAATTATGACATTAACAAATTTTAATAATAAACCGAACAACATCATCTTTTTTTTTGCATTTTCCTCCTTCCATTTTTAATTATAACTTATAATTACTTTTGCGATTTTATTGTCAAATAAAATTTTTGGAGTCATTGGGTGGTTTAGGTTTGAAACCTCAACCATCTTTTTCCTCCTCAACATCCTTTAAATTGTATGGTTCAAGTTAAAACTTGAACCCGCGTTGATTAGGTGGAGGCTAGCAAGAAAGGGCTTCTTTAGAGCCGTTGTCTTTTATTCATCCTTCGGAGAAAATGACGGCTCGAATTTTTCCCTATTTATCTCATCAAAACCATCTTCTTTATGAATGTTTTATCATCAGTTGATAATTTAAAGAAATAGATTCCTGAACTCATACCTTCAGCATCCCATTCAATCTGTTTTCTACCTGCTTCATCAACACCATTAACAAGCTCCTTTACAATCTGTCCTTTTACATTGTAAATCTGAATATTAACATGGGCATCCTTTGGTAAGTCATATCTAATAACTGTCTTTGAATCAAATGGATTTGGATAATTTGGGTAGA
>JACNFI010000322.1 GCA_014384665.1 Candidatus Cloacimonadota bacterium | reverse complement strand
AGAGATTTAGGTGTAGGAATAAAATCCTGATGTATCAGTAGATTGTACTCGCAGAGAATAAACCTAAAATAACGATTAGAATAATTATCCATTTGGATTTTTGTTTTATTCTGATTTATCCTTTTGTTTTATTTGTGATTAATGAGTTTTGCATAATATGTCAAAATGGTTATCCCCTTAAATCAGCAGAAATATTTTGACACACATATTTGAGATGGATTTTAGTATACCAAAATAATATTAAGTAATAGGGTAATATGTCAAGTAGAAAATTACCCAAATATTGAAAAAAGATCTTTGAAAATTTGATACCCGATTTAATTTAATTGGGCGCATAGAGTGATCCTTTTTAATACTCCTTGGCATCATTGATACATCTTTTTTGATTTCAGTAAAACATAAGCAAGCCTGCAAAATTTTCTAGCTGTTAGAATTATGGCTCTTTTGTGTTTATGGGTAAGAGCTTCATCGTATTTCTTATCGTAGTATTTCCGATATTCAGCGTTATGGTTTTTAAGGGAGTTAGCGGCTTGGCAGAGATAATATCGCAGATATTTATTAGAACTTTTGAAGAAATGTGTATCATCTGATTCATAATTTGAGGTTTGGAACTTTCTCCAGGCAAGACCAGCTAGTTTTGCGATTTTAGCTTCATTAGGGAATTTATCAATATTACCTATTTCAGCGATTATTCCTGCAGTATAAACAGGTCCGATTCCTGGTACGGACTGTAAAGTATTAGGGAATGCCTTTAATTCTTCTTCAATAGCTTTATCAATTTCTTTTAGCGACTTTTGGAGAGCTGCGATATTTTTCAAGGTCATTGCAAGTACAAGATTCACTGATTTAGCGAGTTCTGGTCTGATTCTATTAAGATTCTCTTGCCATAGCTTTAATTTTCTGGACAACTTCTTTTGGATTGTTGAATCTGCTTTTGCCATGTTTCATAATAAATTCAGCCAGATTTGTAACATCAGTTTGGGCGATTTCGTCAGGAGTAAGGAACTCAGTTAATACAGCCTTAGAAGTGGCTCCCAGCTTATTAGAGAAAGTTTTTTTCTGTGTATAAGCACTGAATTTAAGAAAGATTAAAGAGAATAAGTAATTCTTTTCACGGTTAATAGTGTGTACAAGGTGAAAACGGAATCTTGTAAGTCTTTGTAGAGGAAGATGATTTTGGTTAGGGATATAGGGCTGTGGCAGTCTTCCAAAGCGGAGCCTATCTGCAATGACAAAGGCATCTATAATATCAGTTTTATCAGTATCAGGATAACTTTTTTTGAAACCCCGAATCAATTTAGGATTGATTTGAAAGACTTGAGTATCAAATGCTTGTAGTTTTTCATTAGAGCTAAGTTCATTAATAAAGTGAAATGCATATAGAGAAGTAGCTTCGCATCCGATTTTAACTGAATTAATGTTGTGTTTTTCACAGGTAGCAGAAATCTTTTCAATAAGAGTATTGATCCCGGTTAGAGAATTTGATAGAGAAAAAGACTTTCCGATTTTGTCTCCGTTATTGTTCAAGAAACAGATGACAAACTTTTTAGCATCGATATCAGCTCCAACGAAGAGATTATTGTTCATAAGAACCTCCTGATAATTTTTTATGAGACCTCTGGAGACAAGTGCAAATCCCGTTAGAGAATTTTCTCTAAACGGGACAAACATCCTCGCAAATCAGAACTAATCCCGATGTATATCGGAATTGAACAAAATAGGGTTAGAATTAAGCACATCGCTCAAAGGTCAAACATACTTAATTAGAAGTATCCTGATTAATATCGGGACCAACAAGGAGAAGTAGAATAACCTTCTAAAGGTAGATAATCGATACAGAGGTCTCATAATGTCAAATAAATTTAGTATTAAGAAGGATCGACAACTTGCGGAAATAAGTACTCTCTCCAAAGGGTATTTTTCTACGAAAAATACCCTTTGGAGAGTCATCCAGTTAATAATATTCTTTAACTTTATTAAACCAAATATCATATAACATAATATACGAGGGAGTATTTACCATGAAAAGAGATTATGAAGAAATGACCTTTTTTAAATTTAAAGAGAGGTATCAAACAGAGGAAGATTGTAGAGAAAAACTTTTTTGTATTAAATGGTTTGATGGATATGTTTGTCCAAAATGTGGACATAATGAATACTATGCGATTAAGGAACGGAATCTGTATCAATGCAGGAAATGCAGACATCAAACCTCTTTAACGGCAGGCACTATTATGCATAGGACTCGCACCCCGTTAGTAAAATGGTTTTGGGCATTCTATTTAATAAGCACTGATAAACGGGGGATATCGGCACTTAGGACTATCAAATAAGTTATCCCTTCATTATAAGGTAGCTTGGCTTATGCTTCACAAAATCAGAAAAGCTATGGGCGATCGAGATGAAAGGTACAAGCTACAATGGTTAATTGAGATGGATGAAACCTTTATTGGAGCATCTTCAGAAGGTAATAAGAAGAAAGGTCGTGGTACAGAGAAAACCAAAGTAGTTATTGGTGTATCCTTAGAAGAAGATACTGTATACTTTACCAAAATGAATATTGTGGATAAAGTAAATAAAGAAGAGATAAAAGGTATCCTTCTGAAAGATGTTGATGAAAATCAAACATTGAAAACGGATGGTTGGAAAGCATACAGTATTGCTGATAAATTAGGTCATGAACATCAAGTAATAAAAATAGATGGTTCTGGCAAAAAAGCACATCAGATATTCAAGTGGGTTCATATTCTTGCTGCAAATTTAAAAGCCTTTATAGAAGGCACCTTGCATGGATTAGATAAGAAACATTTACAAGCATATCTAGATGAATTTTGTTATCCCCAATTAAATTGGGGATTGAATCGTAGATTTTTTGA
>JACNFI010000321.1 GCA_014384665.1 Candidatus Cloacimonadota bacterium | reverse complement strand
AAACTGCAATAGTAATTAACCACAAAGGACTCAAAGAAGGCACAAAGTTCACCAAGTTATTTTATTATCTTTGCCTGCCCTGCCTGTCCCGCCTGCCCTGTGAAATTTCTTCCTATTTCACCAGGGTGAAATCTTTTTAATCATTTCACTGGGATTAAATGTTTACCCCGTTGATAATATCTACGGGGTTTACTATTTAATAAGGTATCCTTTGCGCCTACTCTGCGAACTTTGCGGTTAAATTTCTTGCTCAAAAAACAAAGACTTATTTTATAATACTATAGATGTTTTCATTGCTTACTTACATTAGAATGCCCAGCCAAATTTTAATAATTCAAAATTAAAGATTACTTCATTATCATTATCATACCAAAGGAATTCACCACGGAATTTGTCATTCTCGCCAACAAAATATCTACCCAAATTTAAACTCGTTCCCCAATAAAAACTTTTATACGAAAATTTGCGAAAACCAATACCTATACCTATGCCAATTTTATTTTCAGTATCTTTAATCATTTCATTCTCTTCGTCATCAAAATAATCGATCCAGGAACCTAAATAACCCCTTAGGTTAGCATATCTAATGAAGCCGCTTATATAAAATCCATTTTGTGTATTCCCAAGAAATCTGCGATAATGACAATCTAATGTAAATTGACGGATATTATTATCATCATACAAGTTACTCTTCGGATTAGAATAGAAAATTGGAAAAGCAATTTCTGCATGTCTGTCAATATTGAATAGAGAAAATCCACCACTAAATGTATGATTTAAAAGACTCATATCACTTCCATAAAACAATAATCTGAAAATATTAATCTCTATTCCATATTTTTTATCTGCAAGTGGTTCGCTTTTTATTGTCTCAAGTATCTCTTTTGAGGTGACATAAATTGAATCAATTTTTTCATCAGTTGTCATCTCATCAAGTTTTTCATTTTCATTTTGGGATTGAGCGAATATGGGAAATGGTAAAAATGTTAATAAGAATATAAATATCAGGACTTTTTTCATTTTTCAGCTCCTTTAAAATTATTTAATTTTAATGTGTTTACGGATATTTTAATTACACATTCGTTTTGCTTTCATAAATTATTAGTTATTACTGGGGGCATAAAACTGTTTGCATCTGTGCCCAATATATAATACCGAGCAAAAACGGAGTGCTGAAACGAGGAGCGAAGAGACGAACTTTCAGCATATTAGCATAGGCGAAAAGTTCACCCCGAGTAAATCGGGGCTCGTTTTCGCACTCCACCGTAATCTTTAGAAATAAAGTTTACCCCGTTGGATACAAAATGTTATCCTACGGGGTAAACTATATCATGCTCCCAGTAACAACTGATTTAACTTGTATAAATTGACTTTATCCATTCCACAAAAACAGGGTTATTTATTTGATATTTATTATTATATTTGTAAATTAAATCTTTTTGAATAAGGCTCTTAATCGTGGTGGTCATTGTGGAGGAATCAGGTAAATCAAATCGTTTTCTATATTTGATAGAAAAAAGTTTATCATTTTCATTTAGAGATGCAATGGCTGTAAGAACCTTTCTTTGATTTTGATTTAGTTGGTCGAAAATATTTTGAAAAATTAATGACTGGCTTGCAATAATTCGGTCCATCCAATTTTTTGTAAAATCTGGTTGATTTTCACTAACTCCTTCTAATATCAATTCCCAGACCACAGAAGCAAAATATTGAGTAAAATGGGGATGGCATTTTGATTTTTCTAAAATTTTATTTATGGTATTATTGTTAATTTTTAATTTTGTTTTTTGAAATTGCCTTTTTATATAGTTGGATAAATCCGTATGTGAGATTGGATAAATTGGCATTTTGAAACCAAATTCATAGAAAGGTGAATGAGGACTTGCGAAAATTGATTCCATCAAAGATTGCTTGCTACCAAGAAAGACATAAGAAACATTTATCTGCTTTTGAAAGGAAGAACGCATCCAGTTAATTATAAATGGTTCTATTCTTTTAACTTCCTGGAATTCATCAAAAGCGATACATATTTTTATTCCGCTTCTTTCACCAATTTTTTCAGGAACATCTAAAATCGTTTCTATATCTGCTTGAGACTCTATTTGTCTAAGTTCCAAAGAAAAAGATGGATTTCCAAAAGAGTCAAAAGAAATTTTTGGGTATAAGTTTTGGAAGTAACTACCTATTCTTCTTGATAGGGTTTTTATATTAATTTTCCAATCAAATAATTCTTTAGCCAAAACTTGAGAGTATTTTCTTGCAAAATCATCAAGCATTTGAATATTATACATATCAAAATAAATAGTTTTTATATCCTTATTTATTTTTTCAAAAGCTTTTAATATAAGAGAAGTTTTTCCATATCTTCTTGGTGAGTATATCCAGAAAGAATGGCCATTTCTAATAGCTTTATGAATTTCGGTTAATTCTTTTTCCCGATTGCAGAAATTTTCACCTTTTACTATTCGTCCATAACGGAAAGGATTTCTCATCAAAACTCCGATTTTTTACAACAAAATTTAGTCGTAAAATTACGAGTCGTATATTTGCGACTTAAAAAAATATGTCAATATAAAATATCTCCTGCAAATGATGGCTTTTTCTATCATATCTACTTCAGATAATCAGCATAATGTTCTTTAACATTTTGGGCTATTTCATTAAGTCGCACATCAATATTTATCCCATTTTGTTGCAAAGTTTTCCACACTACATCCATTGTCTCATCTTTAGAAAAACCAATTAATTCTGCGAGTTTAAGAAGCATATTCTTCTCTTTGATAGTATATTTTCCATCTGAAAGAGCAATGACTGTCAAGAAATGTAATACACAGAATTTATCATAATCAGTTCCTTTTGCTTTGATATATTCTGCAGATTTATTCAGTTGAGCTTCTACTTTTTTCTTTTTATAAATAATCTCTTTTTCAGGGTCATCAGTAAAAATATCAGCTAAGATTTTCACAAGGCTCTTAATCTCTTCTAAATTTATTTCTTTATCTATTGCAATTATTGAGACACCCCCGGCAGCAATGAATTTCATCATTTGCTCTTTTGTTTTATTACGAGGATAGAATTTTGTAAGACCGATTAATTTATCAATCTCTATGGTAAGGTTTTCAGGTGTGATTGTTCCTTTTTTTGAAAACAGTTTAGAATTGTTGAATAATTCCAGAGCTTTAAGACGAACTGGAAGCATAGGATGTGTTGCTGAGCTTAATTGGGATAGATATTCAGATTTTGCAAGGTCATCTAATTGTCGCATAAGTTCTGGCAGATTGAAATTAAGATTTTTTTCTGTAAGTCCATAAGAAATTTTGAGCAAACTTTGGACAGCATTTTCGTAATTTTTGCAAGCAACAAGACCGATTCTGTCGCAACTAATTTCTGCTTTTTTCTGCCATGTAAGGAATTTTTTTTCAGCAAGGATTGGCAAAAAGGTTATTTTTTGTTCATTTGGATTGTATAAAAGCAGAAGCCGATTATGATCATAAAGGATGTGTCCGATTTCGTGACCTAAAACAAACATAATTTCATTATCTGAAAAATTTTCAAGTAAATTTGATGTAAATACAATACTTATACTTGATTTCTGTTTGAAAGCAAAGGCATTATAGCTTGTATCATTTAAAGCAAAGAACTCAATATTTTCTTTTATATCAAAAATGGATTTTATATTTTCTATTATCCTATGTACTCGGGGGGATATTATAGAAGTCAATCGGACAGAGTTTGCTAAAAGTTTCTCTCTAAAGCTTATATGTTCCTTTAAGATTTCTTCATGGGAATCAATAATCTGTTTTACTTTGTAAATTTCGTATAATTCCTTTGTATCATTTAATTCTGATTGATATCTAATTTTGTTTATATCCATAAAACCTCCAGTATGTTGCAATACAAATAACTCAATTAGTAAGTAATATGAGACATTTGCATTTAAACATATTTATCCCGTTGGATATATATCCTATGGGATTTGTATTTTTGAAAGATTAGTATCTTATCAATAAAATTCATGTAATTTTTGGTTCACCCTTCGTAGTTCATCCTTCGTCCCGATTATATCGGGACTACGGAGAACGGGTCTAATAAAATGTTCAATGTCAAATTTACCCCGTTAGATAATTTTACTACATGAAATAGTAAAGAATCGAACAAGATAAATATCTAATGGGGTGAACAAACATCAAATAGGTTTTTTATGTTTGGATTTTGGATTTTTAGGCATTTGTGATTTTAGGTATTTTGAGGATTAAATATTTGGGCTTTGTCATTTTATTTGACATTAGGAATTAGTCCCCGCGTACGCGGGGATAGAAATTATTGTCCCCGATTTAATCGGGGATTATTACTGATTAATATTTCCTGTTTGGTTCTGGTTCATCCTTCATAGTACTACGGAGAACGGGCTTGTCCAGGTTAGATTTATAAAAACAAATTTTTTACTTTTTATTTTGAAGAATTAAGTTTTTATTATATAAATTCACTAAAACCATTCCGTATGGGCGCCTGTCTCCCGATTTATCTGGAGCCGAGACCAACAAAATGGTTAAAATAAAATATTTTTTTTAACTTTCTAACACACTAAACACGAATAAGTTAAGTGCTTTAGAAGAGCACAATTTTAGCTGTGGGTAAAATTGAAAATAATTTCATTAACAAAATTCTATTGCATCAAAACCATCTTTTTTACTTCATTGAAATCTTTTGTCTTAAGTTGATAGAAGTAGATTCCCGTTGGAAGTTCGGATACATCCAATTCTGCTTTACCATTCTTTCCATCAATAGTTTTAACCAATTTACCCTGAATGTTGTACACTCTAATTTTTGCATTCTGCTGAGCAAAACTTCCTCTTAATTGATATTTAATTGTAGTGGAACTGAGCACAGGATTAGGATAATTTCCCAGAAGTTTTGTATCAGTAAGAAAATCCAGCTCAGAAACGCTGACTGGAGGAATTCCCTCCCCACTTACTGCAAGTAATTTATGCGAAAAGGGAAATATCGCTATTACTACATTGTCATCATAAGATTGTTCTAATGTTGGCGCAAAAGTTAAATCATAGTTTTGACTTTCTCCCATATCTAAACTATAGGAAATCTGATTTCTTGGTGGAGACAACAAACCTGCTTCTGCAACTGAATAGCCTTCAGGGGTGGTAATAGTGCCACTTAATGTTTCACTACCAAAATTTTGTATAGTAAATTGAGCAGTTGAATCCTCTCCAACAAATACTTCGCCAAAATCAATAGATGTAGGATTCAAATAACATACAGGATAAGGTGGCAAAATTGGTGGAAATGTAATATAATCAATCCAACCACAATCACTACCATTACTTACAGAATTGTCCTTTACATAAGACCATTTGAATGTATGATTACCTGTTGTTACTGGATATGAAACTTCACTCCAATCATATTCTCCAGCCCACTGTTCTTGAAGAACATCATCAATAAAGAAATTTAGATAATCGTAATTCACTTCAGAAGAAACCTTGCGATAAAAGGAAATTGTATTAGAAAACACATTTACATTAATTGATAAATCAGTCTGCTCATTATGACTAATTGAACCTGATTTAGCACAGTATGTTCCTTCGTATGGATTATTGGTTACTATTGTCCAATCACTGTTTCCTCCTTGAATCCAATTGTAACTGGAAAAATCTCCTGTTTCAAAATTTTCTATAGAAAGACCAACATATTCGTAAAATGTTTCTTGAGCAGTATAACTTCCTGCTGTAATGTTATAATTTAATGGCACTGGAGTACCTGTTGGAGTATCTTGGGATACACTTATATTAAATATAGCATTTTCAGTTGTTCCCGGATTAAGTATTCCAAAATCGTATGTTCCAACATTTATAGTAATATAATCAATGCTACAGGATAAAGTTCCAATAGCATTTGGAGAATCTGCATGACCATTGTTTGTATTTGGAATGATAATATTAACTGTCTCACCAGGATCTAAGCGTCCATTGTTATTGCCTGAAATGTCATCAATTATTATACTACCAATAGAAAAATTGGGTGCATTAACTGAGATTGTAAATGATGAATTCCAGGTTTCCCTTTCATCTGTTCCGGTTATTTCTAAATCAAATAAAACTTGATGTTGGTCAGGAATATTATCAGTAATACAAAGTTCAAATGCATTATATTGTGTGACTGTCCCTTCAGCTGGAATAGTACCATAACTTTGTACACTATCAATTATTGTAATATAATCATCATTTGTAGATAAAAATGCAACTACATCATTTGCGGTTTCAATTCCAACATTTTTTAGAGTCATATTTAGAAAAATATCCTCACCGTAATCTGCTTCTCCATTATTATTGCCAGAAGAGTCATTTATTGTATGAGAATCATATATTACATAGGGACCACTTGGGGGAATTATTTGGACTGATTGACTGTAACGGTAATAATTTTGCTTTGTGACAGTCACCTCCATAGTGTTATCTGGCAATTGAGGAGGGATGCTAATAATAATAGGAAATAAGCCAACACCTTCCCCAACGCCAATAATCTCTCCATCTACTGTTAGCGATATAAAAGAACCAAGATCAGCAGTTACGGTAAAAAAGTTTACTCCACTCAATAGAGCTCCATCATGTATTACAGTCAAATCTTCAGGAAATTCAGTGTAAACAGTAGAAAAAGCATCACCGTGATGATGAAATAAATAATAAGTAACTATCTTGTTTTCGCTGTTATATGGCCAGTTAGAAACCTGAAGGTAATATTTACCTGAAGCATTGCAAAAACACGGAAGAATGTAATTAGTATCAAAACTATTCCCTCCATATCCCGGGTCAAAATCAGACCACATATTGTCATATATTCCCCAAACATAAGTATCATTCACAAAGGAATATGAGACCTCTGAAGCTGCTATTATACCAAGAGCACCTCTCTGGTGACGATGAAATGCTTCTGCAAAGCATTCGCCAGGTATGTTGAATTTTCCTGTTAAGCAATTTATTGAGAAAACGAAAGTTAGATCATCATTCTCTAAACCAGAAAGGTCCCAAATGTCATAATCCGGCTCTCCCCAACCTGTTTCGCCTCCATGATCCCTGTGCTGAAGAAAAAAGGCACCACTGTTGAGGTCATTATTTATGCGAAGAGCATTACCGCCCCAGTCAGTGAGATATGATGGTGTGGCAGGAATGTAACCAAGTCCATCAGGACCAAAGTAATTCACCACTGTGTTTGTATTTGGAGCTGTTGACCAAACTGTGCCAGGATAACCTTCATATATCGCATATTCGCGAACAGGCTCCTTATCCAATATGTTTTCCCAAAATCCTTGTATTACCTCTGTGCAAAGAATGAACCAGCGTTCTGTTTGCCAACCACCTGCAACAACAGGATGTGTGTAATAATGAGAATTTTCAGGAGGTTCACGCTCATAATCTAAAAACTTACCTACCATTGTAGAAAGATGAATTTCATTCTGTGCTGTGATGCGTGCCAATGCTATATCAGGAAGATTATTACCATTAACATCAGCATAGATGTTGTCTGAAACACAATAATAATTCCATAAAGGTGAGATAATCCCATTACCACTAACACCACCAGTTCCATAATCAGCTAATAACAAAACTGCTACTGGAGGAATATCCCAATTGTTATAAGCATAGTTGATAGTATCCTCTATAAGAGATGCATTGTTACCACCAATTTCAGAAAGACTTATCACACCAGTGCGAATACCTTGTAAATTTCTCCAGGCTTTGATTGAATCAGCCCATGCTATATATTCAGGATTGTCAGGTGTTATGATGATATACTCATAATCTTCAGTTCGAGATATGGAGCTCCGATTATAATCTACTTCAGGTAAAGAGTTGTAATTAATTAATATATCTTGAAGAATAGGATCCCACCAACGACTTCGTAAGCGGTCTTCACCAAAATGACCACTCCCCCCAGTAAATGAAACTTCTAATCGTAAATCTCTGTAAACAATCAGTTCCTTTGTTACAGGATTATATTGAAAAGGTGTAATTCCTAATATAACTACATCTACACCCCGAATCTGAGTTGGAGCTGATAGTTTTACAGGATTGGCTGGATATAAAGCATTGCTTGAATATATTCTGTCATCCTTATTGTATTCCAGTGGTCCTTTTTCTGTTTCAAGGGGAATACGCGGAGCTGGTGCTAAATTGACATTCGTAATTATTTCCTTACGGGAATCAATTATTCTTAAAGATGCTGTGGCTCCCTGTGGAATAGCAATATAACGTCCATAACCTGGAATGTCAGGTGCACCTTCTTCATTGAATAAAAAACTTCCAGGAAGATGCAAACTCTGCATGGGCTCTCCATTTATCTTTGTATCTTCCAGAAAAAACTCTTTTATAGAATAGTTTATTTCTACTCCTGCGGGCTCCTGTCTTTCTAAACTAAAACCAGCATCTCCCCAACTGTCAGAATAAGTCTTTGTGTATGCCAGAGTTGAAAATATCAATAAAAATATAGCCAAACTTAATAATAACCTTTTCATGTCTTTCCTCCAATCTTATTTTATTTAATTAAAAAATTATTTATTAAAAATTTCTGTCAAGACAAATAACATTATGTTAAAATAAATAATAATATCTATCAAACTTATTTGGCATATAAAGTGTTTTGATTAACTCATAATTTATAACCCGAGAAATTTATTTTACTATTTAGAACATCATATAGAAAAATAGTGGAGAAGAAGGGATTTGAACCCTCGACCTTCCCGCTGCGAACGGGATGCTCTCCCAGCTGAGCTACTTCCCCACAACGGTTTTTTTTATTCTAATTTTACAATTTTTTTGGCTCCTAATAATTTATTATTGTTAATAATTTTTATGAAATAAATGCCATTTTTTATTTTGTAGCCCAAGTTATCTTTTCCATTCCATTCAATAATATTTTTGCTTTTTGTCCCCGAGTAAATTGGGGATTGAAATTTTTTTACGAGTTGTCCTTTAATATTACAAATATTGATTTTTGAAATTTTTGTCAAATTATTGTTATCATAGTAAAGTTCAATTTTAATATCATTACAAAAAGGGTTTGGAAAAACCTTTAAAGAAAATTCAGAATTTGGATTGCACCTTTCATCAATTGTGCATAGTGTATCCAAACTAACAAAATACGCAAATACCGGAAGATGGTCAGAAGCATAATAAAGAGCATCAGCAACACTGTCTGGGACAGCTGCATTAGTGCTATCATTCACAGATTGATTAAAATGATTTCCATCATTACCAAAATATGTGAGACTGCTATCTATATATTCAATTCCGCTGTCATTATTAATTTCATAAGAACTGAAGATAAAATCAAATCTATCATCTAACCCTCCTCCAGCCCCTCCACCAAAAAAGTTTACCCTTGAAGATTGTGAGTGGACTTCTCTAAAAGCATAATTTTCATGCCAGTTTCCTACCTGGTCTGATAAATCTTGTCCTCTTCCAATGTTATTGCCTTCATCTGCAATTATCTTTTGATATGCAGGTTCAGAACTTGTATAAAAATTCATATCACCGACAATTATAAACTCTGTTCCTTCTTCCAAATTATTAAGATGGTTTCTTAAGCAGGTAATTTCTTCCAATCTTTTTTGTTCGTCTTCTGGGGTGTTACAAGCCTTTAAATGGCAACTATAAAAACGAATTGGATTACCATCAATAAAAATTACATA
Source organism: Candidatus Cloacimonadota bacterium (assembly GCA_014384665.1). Taxonomy (GTDB): domain Bacteria; phylum Cloacimonadota; class Cloacimonadia; order JGIOTU-2; family JGIOTU-2; genus JACNFI01. Next base: position 4,794 of record JACNFI010000321.1, on the reverse strand, counting down.
TTCAGCAATATCGCGTCTTGGAGTTTCAATTATATCCTGTGAAATAAGAGTTGCTATTGAAGTTTTATAAAAAAGCATATTAGCTGTATAAAATGTATCTGTGAGTACAAACTCAGCTCGTGCATATTGTATTCCGTTTGCATTTAGAGTTGTAAGAAGCATATCCGCTCCATCTTCGTTTTCAATTTCTTGTGTCATTAGAATATCAGGTTCAGATTCTTGAAAAACAGTTTGGAAATAAGATAAGCGGCCAGCTCCGTTCTCGCTGGGAAATTTTAAAGCATTGTAAGTAATAACTCGGAAATTTGTGTTTGAATAGAGATTTGAGATTAATAGTAAAATAATAAATAAAACAAATTTTAACTTTTTCATTTTATACTTTAAAATTTTTGATTTTCTAAATAAATTATTTTGATGTAAATTTTAGAAATTGATTTTTGGGAGTCAATATTTTAAGTGTTTTGCCGTCTAAATATATTTTTATAAAAGTAAAGGTAGAGACCTTCAAGGTTTAGAAAATCTTGAAGGTCTCTCTTTTAGGTCTTTCTTTAGCTGTTTAAGGTCTATCTCGAATACATTCGGGATAGACCTAACCTGGACAAAGCCAGAACCAAACAGGGAATATTAATCAATAATAAAGCCAATAATTTCTAAATCCAAATTCCTAATGTCAAATAAAATGACAAAGCCTAAATGTCAAATCGTGCAAAAACAAAATCTCCGAAGACCAATCCTTTTATATTTGTTATTTGATATTTGATATTTGAAATTTTATTAGAAATTAGAAATTTGTAATTAGTCATTTAAATAGCCTTTATAAAAGAGTCTCAAGGCAGAATAAAAATTTCTTGCCAAAAATAACACGAATTTTATTGATAAGATACTACGGCTCGTCCGAGACATTGCTCGGAAGAGGTGGCCCCTGCGGGGCAGTTGTAAAAAAAATAGATAAATTTTAAATGCGAAACTCGAAATTCCAAATCCGAAATAAATTCAAAATCCGAATGTTCAAATGTTCAAAACAATGTATTCGGTCTTGGCGGGGCCAAGCCCCGACAGACTAGGTCCGTCTAGGCTCGGCTAAGCCGAGACTGGCTAAGCCTAAACAGAGACCCAGACTGGCAGGAATCTTGTTTTGGTTATTTGAATTTTGAAAATTTGAAAATTGTTTCGAATTTCGTTATTCGAATTTCGGATTTAATCATTATTTATTTAAACAGTATGTTACAAACATCGACAACATTTTGTCGATGTTGAGTCTATAAGAGCCTAAACAAGCTTGGGATTTGATCCTGCAAATGTTTGTTATTTATTAATAGAGTTGATATTAAAAAATTCGCAGCAAATCGTTTAACTGATAATTAGTTCTGGAATTTTTCTACCTTTTGGAGTTTTTTCAAAGTCTTTATCATAACTCACAATAGTAATATCTTCTCTCAAAGCAATATAATATTGATATGCATCATCAAAATCCAAATTATAATTTCGTTCAATTTCAACGATTTTCTTAATTTCTTCAGGTTCAATACCAATGATTGTAATAAAATCACAGGATATTATATCAGAAACAAAAATATTCAAGAGATCAAATTCTTTTAATTTACTTAGCAAGATACAAATTGAATATAGAGAAAATTCAGTAATATATATTTCATAATTCCCTTTTAGAAAATTTAGGACTTGCTGATATTTTTCCTTTTTTAATAAAATATGCAGAAAGATATTTGTATCAGCGAGATACATTATTTATACCCCACCATTCAGATATTTTATGTTGTAATTCAACAGGTTCAAATTTATCTTTATATTTTTCTAATCCTCCTGCCCAATCAAACTTTAATTTCTGAGTTTTCTTTTTATTGTAATATCTGGCTTTTAGAAATTCGGCAAAATCAATCAACTCCTTTTGCGCTTTATAAGGTAAAGCTTTCATAAGTATTGTTAAATATGTCATATAAACTCCTTTATATAATTTTCTGCGGAAATTATTTTCCTAAACAAGAAAATTATGTATAGTATATTTTGTCAAATTATTCTCCTAAGAAATATACATATAAAATAAAATAAGCGAGAATATTTCATTCTTACATTTTAATTGTGGAGACGGATGAACATATCCGTTCAATAAGTCTATAAACCTTGGCGGAGTCGAGTACTCTATATCAATCTACCTCGTCAAAATTTATCCTACGAAGTTTCCATCCTCCGTCCCGATTTTTTCGGGACTGCGGAGGACGGGTTAACGAAGGAGGATTAACCTCTTTATCTCTTTATCCTTACCATCAACCCGCATTCTGTAGAAGTAGAGACCAGAAGCCTGTAATATTCCATTCTCATCACAGCCATCCCAGACAGCAGAAACCGGGTGTTTCTCAAATTCTGTATATTGATTCCAGATGTTCTTTACAAGTTCACCTCGCACATTGTATACTTTGATCTCAACATTAGCATTAGTTCCTTCTCCAAGGTAGAAGCATATCTTTGTATTTGCCAGGGCTGAATTGAATGGATTCGGACAGTTCTGATAAAGCCCAACTTTTAATGGAAGTTCTGGTGGGACAGAAGGTTCATAGTCATCTGGAACAACTAACTTTGCTGTCTTATTATAGTGATGAGTCTCACCACCCAAATCTATACTCTCGAGCCAATACCAAAGAGTATCTCCATGTATAGCATTTCCAATCACATCTTCATAAATATAGTTATGAGGTTCTGAGGTTGTGCCATATCCTTCTATAAAATTTGATACCTTTTCAGCATTGGAAAAGTTATCATCACTATTACGATACACATACCAGCCTATGTTATCTGTTTCAGATTGAGTTGTCCAATACAAGGTTGGAATATTGTTCACGAATTCTGCAGTGAAGGAAGAAAGCTCAACAGGAAGTGAAGGGTCACCGTCGCTGCCCAGCACAAAAGGTGAGTAACTGGATAGCCCAGAGTATTCCACATAATATGGATTAGCAATTGTACCCGCACCACCAGAGCTTACATAAGTTCCTACAGCTTCCCACTGACTGGATGAAGAATTCCAATGATATACTTTCATGCCGGAACCGTGCGTTTGTCCGTTAAGTTCATTGGAGAGATAATTAAAGCGTATTGTGGCTGTTTGTGGAGTGGTTGGAGTAATGTTGAAATACCGTTTCGCTGAAAGCGGTGTGTTTGTGCAGCCGCTTCCAAAGGCATTATCCGAACAAACCATGCCTTTCTTAACAACCGTTTCCGTGTAGCCCATATCGCCGCCGAAAGCTGTTATCTGCAATATATCCATTCCACCGGCTGTGAATGTTGCAGCTACACCGTTTGTTGGATTTTCTGTTTTGCTATATTGGATGGGACCATTATAGGTAGTAGTGCCGTCCACGGTAAGCTCGTTTTCGCCCATCACTAACTCCGAGTTGGAGCCGATGACGAGGTTGTGGTGGATGTGAAGGTTTCCCTGCGCAGTGGTCGTTCCCGGCGAGCCGCTGGTGCTGACGGTTAGGTTGTAGAAATGTAAAGTTCCTCCTGCCGCCAAATAGGTCAGCGCCATATTGTCCACCGCCCAATACCAGTCCCGATTTATCGCGACTCCGTTTCGGAGCTGGCGGATCAAATCCTGTTAGGAACAATTGGGATCTGTGCATTCCTTCCCCCAATTTTCATTCTCCTTTGACTGCCCTGCCTGTCCCGTGAAATCTTTTTAATCATTTCACTGGGATTAAATCTTTTCCTATTTAATGGGGTGTCCCGATTTTTCTTCGGGACATGTATGTTTCATCTGAAAATCCTTTTTTTGCCACGAACTAACCTCGTGAAATATTTTGTCCATTAGTCCACCTATCTCATTTTTTTTCTTTTGTTATTTCACGTGGCAAGCACGAACTTTTTGCTCTTGGCCAGTCTTGGCTCCCGATATCTCGGGGAGAAAGGCATCCAGACGGGCACTAACAGTATTTCATTACCTCAACAATAAAAGTTTAATCTTTTCATTATTCTTTTCTGTGGAAATATTACAGAAATAGATTCCGTTTGCATAGCCTTCTGTGTTCCATACAATCTTCTTCCTTCCAGCAGTTTCAAATCCATTTACTAATTCTGTTACAAGCTGACCACGAATATTGTATATCTGTATCTTAACATTTGTTGCTTCTGGTAGAGCGTAACTGATTGTAGTATGGTTTCTAAACGGATTTGGATAATTTGGGTAGAGTGCGAACTTATCTGGAAGAGGTTGAACCACATTTACTTCTAATCTTCGTGTAATTATTTCATTACTTTCAGAATCTATTAGATTAAATCCTCCTGATGCGTCTGTCTCATTCACATCAAACTTGGTGAAGTATATTTCTGATTTGCTACCTTCAATTCCTATTATATCAAATTCTATAAATGCAACTATTCCTGTTTCTGATACTAAATCTTTCTGTGCATAAATTACCATTATACCTTGACCAACTTCCTCAAGATTAGTTTCTACTCCATAATTGTTGTCTTCAAGAATTCCTTCATTTAGACTTAATCCTGTTAATTTTAATACCTCTGGACTAAATGCAATGATAATATCAATACCCTCAATCGCATTCACTTCATCTATCACTACTGGAATTCTTAGTGTAGAGTTGTTGCTTGCTTCTATCTCAGTTGCTTCTTCCGAAGGATCCGCCCCTGGCGGAGATGATTTTTGAGTGAGTGGCATTCTCACATCTGGAGCCCAGTTACCTGATACATCTCCAAGTCGTATTCCAATGAAGTCCTCATCTATTAAGTCTGATTCTAATGGGGTATATTCTCGAGTATTTTCATAAA
>JACNFI010000320.1 GCA_014384665.1 Candidatus Cloacimonadota bacterium | reverse complement strand
CATGTGATTGAGGTCAAGTTGGAGTTATTTTGTGTCAAGATTTTGAAGATTTGTTTTGGGATATCCCCCAAAATTTGTTCTTCTCTCGTTCCCAAGCCCTGTTTTATCCTCTCATTCCCAAGCCCCAGCTTGGGAATGCATAATAGATTCCCGATACACCCAAGTTGGGTAGGATTGGTAATAACACATTTTTAAAAACATTGTCACCGAGCATACCTGAAGCGAGGATGAAATACTGTTATTCATGATGGGATAAACACGTCTCGACCCAAATTTTATCGGGTGATTTATCTTGAATAATAATAACACACCTCCCGGCTAAAGCCGTACTCCTCTTGATAGAGGAGATTTTTCCAATTAACAAAAGATGTCTCGCTTCACGCTCCTCTCTCTTTTATCACGCCGGAGTAAAACGAAGGCGGATCGCTCATCGCTCTACGCTCTTCACTGCGCAGCGTCAGCGAAGGCGAACCATCTTCCTCACCACTGCATTGCCGTTATATTCCAGCTTATAGAGATACGTTCCCGGTGCGACCTGCCTCCCCTGCTCGTCTGTGCCGTCCCAAACTATTTTCGTTTTAACCCAAAAGTCGTGAGTATTACCATCAAACCTTCTTACCAATTGCCCTTTTGTATTGTAAATGGAAAGTGAATAATCCTCCACACGCTCGTAATCAGCAGTAATAAATAGGATTTCTGTCTCGTTAGTAAAAGGATTGGGTGTATTCTGAAAAAGGTACAGGTTATGAATAAATGCCGTGTCCGGCTCATTGATACTTATCGTGTCCTGACATTCATACGCACCGATGTCTATCCTTCCGTTGAATATTCTCGGGTTTCCCGCTAAATCTGTTGGTGGGAGATTTAATCCGGTTGTATCTGGAGTTCCCTTATCTATGCAGGGAGAGCTTGGCTGCAATTGATAACTGAAAGGATCTCCACCAACAAATTGTGGAAGAGAATCTATGTTGCCCTCCAGCCAATTTATTGTACCAGAACCACTTATACCTGCTTCTCCATCCTGTATATCAGAATATGATATCGTTAATTCCGCATTAGGGTAAGTTCCAATTTGATCATTGGAATTGTTGTATACAATTGAATTTGTTATAGATGTATTGCGTGAAGAATAAATACCTCCGCCAGATATTGATGCATAATTATCAGAAACAGTAACATTGATTATTTCAGCATCTCCTATCCATAATCCACCGCCTTTTCCCCAAATCCAGTCATTAGCCTCATTGTCAGTTATAAGGCAGTTCACAATAATAGGATTACAATAAGCAAAAGTAATACCCCCGGAAGCGCCTCCGTCTGATGATGTAGAGTTATTTTGAATAATGCAGTTGAGGAATATAGGATCGCTATCAACACAATACACAGGTGTCATTCCTATAATATTATCCTTTATCGTAACATTTTCAAATAAAGGGTTAGAATTTTCATAGCAATATACAGCCCTATCGCAAGTCGGATCACTTTCTTTTATTGTAATATTATTAAAAACAGGGCTGGAATTATATCCAATTTTTATGGCTGAACCATGGTCATAATTTCCATGCTGGATTGTCATATTTTCGATTGAAAAATGGTTGTCACCAAACATACACCAAATAATACAGGATAGAAATTCACCATCAAGAATAGTATTTTCTTCCCCTTCTCCAATAATTGAAATATAACTTCTGCAGTTAAGTGGAAACATCTCATTGGTTAAAGAAGGTGAATACACACCATTGGCTAAATAAATAGTATTAGGATTGGTGGTATCAACAGCAATTTTAGTTAATGCCCAGGAAATTGATTTTAATGGTTCATTTTCATTTAATCCACTATTTGCATTATCACCATTTGGACTCACATATAAATCTTGATTAACCGGTTCAATCCAGCCATTAAGAATATCAAGAGTAAAATTGTTTTCCGGTTTAGTCTGAATAAAATATTCGTCAGGCTCTAAAACAGTAAAAGTATCTACAATAATATCTGAAGCCAAGACCTCATAAGAACAAAAGTCACAACCTTTTGCAGAATAATTGTTATAAATATTACAGCGATTTATGGAACTGAAATTTATAATAGAATCATCTCTGAGGTAAATTCCTCCTCCATGATAAAAAGCATGGTTAAAATAGATAGTCGTATTTTTTAATGAAATATTGGAATATCTACAATGTATCCCCCCCCCTAATTCGGCTATATTGTTAGTAATTATGCAACTTGTAATGCTTGGATTTGCATTTATTATAAAAATTCCACCACCCCTAATATTACCAAGATCATGTGTCCCACTTCCATTCTGTATAGTAAAGCCACATAAAACAGCAGTCGTATCCTCTCCGCTTTCAAAGGTTACAACACTTCCATTCTGGTTGCCATCAATTATTGTCGAATCAATGTAATCGCTATTATGTGTAGTAAGATATAAACTTCCTATAGTGATATTCTTTCCATTGTAATTTATGTTTTCATAATAGGTGCTGGGATACACTAAAACTGTATCTCCATTAGTTGAAGCATTTATACCTTCCTGTATAGTAGTGTAATCTCCCGCTCCAGTTGTATCTACAATGATTGTATCGGCAAAAAGTATAGAAAATGAAAAAAGTGATATAATCACAAAGATTAATAAGATTATTCTTTTTAACATAAGTTGCTCCGACTTATTATCTTTGCGAAAGTTTAAAACTTTCGCAAAGGTATTATTCTGGGTAGATGCATCCGCCATGACTGGCTACCCGGAATGAAATAACCAATCCAATTTCCATTCCCTAATGGTGGTGGCCAGGGAGCTTTATCAACTTCTGCATAGAGTGGTATCTGTGTCTCAGGGTCTTCCCACCAGCCGGCTACTTCTAAATTTCTTGTATTGTGCATCTCTATCTT
>JACNFI010000319.1:5824-14561 GCA_014384665.1 Candidatus Cloacimonadota bacterium | reverse complement strand
CAGAGAGCACAGAGAAAGAAGAGAGAAAAGTGAGGAGAGAAGAAAGAAGAATAATCATTCGATTTTACAAAATATAAATTATTTCGGGCTGGACTTCATCGCGCATGTGGGCGGATGGAGTTCTGTATGATAGCGGAAAAAAAGATAACCCAAAAAGAGATCACAAAACCTGTGAGCTTTTCTTATATTAGTATATTATTCCTAATATTTTTGTTTTTTTTGGCAAAACATTTTTTATTATCTTTTTTATTTGTGTTAATTCGTGGTTAAATCTTTTCTGGCTTGTCCAGGTTAGGAAAAATAAGTTATCTGATTATCACAACTTTTTTTATTTCGAATAGCTTGTTCTCAATAAGGAGTTGGTATAGATAAATACCTGAGGACAGATCGTTACTTTGGGAATCTTTACCGTTCCAGGAAAGCTGAATATCCTGATTTTTTTGAACAACATCATTGTACAGAGTATTTACAAGCTGCCCTTTAATATTAAAGACATTCAATGAGAGCTTTCCACTTTGGGGAGAAATAATTGTGAGTGATGTATGTGGAGATAATGCACCAAAAGGATTTGGGATGGTTTCTAAAATACCGAAAATTGTTGGTTTCGATTCAGGTTGGATAACAGGTAAATCCGTATTATCAATATCATTAGCAATTACCGGCTCATAAATCGTTGTGTCGTCAGATTGGTATTGCTGATCCTGCATCAAATTTTCCTTAAATGAAAGCCCGGAATAACCAGAGATATCAATGATCTTTAATTTAATATGAAGATATTGTGTCGGTGTAGAGGGTAATATATTTGCTTCTTCAGGAAGCATGGGGAAAAGATAGCCAGTAGTTATTGCGATGCATGAAGATGAATTATCAGTAATATTAACAAATTCATAAAGAGGTATACCTGGTGCTAGTTCACCCTGGATCAATTCTCCTTTTTCAACGATGATGTTATCTTCAGAGCTTACATTCTGTCCAAAAGAGGTAGTGTTGTAATTCAAGTATATCATTCCTGAGCCAAAGAAAGTACCATCTTCTGTTGCATAAGCCATAATATCAAATGCATAATATTCCTGTAAGTTTTCAACTATTACTTCTCCGTTTTCAAACTCAAATGTAATACCAACATTTTTGATCTGAGTATAGGATGTTCCGCAAACCAGAAATAATAAAAACGCAAAAATAATTTTTTTCATACTATTAGAAAAATACCCAGGCTCACGAGATTGCGAACCTGGGCATTGGTTTATGTTAACATTTTATTTAACAACAATCAGCTTTTTGATTTCGCTGAAGTCGTCTGTCTGTAATCTATAGAAGTAGATGCCATGTCCAAGATCTGAAGTATCAAGAGTAGCAATACCATTTGTTCCATTTACGGTTCTCACCAGTTCACCACGAACATTATACACGGTGATAGTAGCATTCTGATCGATCACTGAACCTTTCAGCTGGTACTGGATCCTTGTGCTATTCCTTGCAGGATTTGGCCAGCTGCCAATAAGTTTTGTATCTGCAATTAGATCAGGTGTGTTATCACCATCAAGGTCACCAGGCGTGTAAGCTATAGGACCATGTAACGAAGAGGTTCCACCCAAGTCCACAACCTCAAGCCAATAGTAATGTGTTGTGTAAACATCTGCTACCACATCATTATAGGCATAGCTTTGAGGTTCTGTGGTGGTTCCGGCAGCATCGAGGAGTGAGTAGTTGATGTGTCTTCCTGCGCGTGTAAGGTCATTTATCTCAGAACGATAGATGTTGAAACCGATCACATTAGTTTCTGTGGCAGTGTCCCAATTAAGCTTGATGTTATCATTAGCTGAGTTGAATATCGCATTGAAGGATGAGAGTTCAACTGGAAGAGTAGAATCATCAATATCTGAAGCACTAACAGGATCATACTTGTTATCAGGATCATTATCAGATTCGTACTGCTGTCCAGCCATTAGTCCTGCATTAAAGCTTAAACCGGCTGTCGCATTTTCATCAACTATATCAATTCTCACATGCATTAACTGGTTAGGAGTTGTGAAAACATCGTTTCCAAAAGCCGGAAGAACATCAAAGTTGTAATTATATACAATACTAACCATGGATGTTGTATTATCTTCTAAAGTAATTAATGAATACAAATCTACTCCGCTAAATTCTCCTTGGAGTAAAGTTCCCTTTGTAATAGTTATTTTTGAATTAGCAACAATACTTTCACCAAAACCCACAGTACTATAATTGATGTACGTTTGTGTGTCGCCAAGCTTAGTTCCATCAAATTGTGCTGCAACCATCACATCAAATTCGTAGTACGAATGATCTGGAGCAAGAAATCCATTGGCAAATGTGAAGTCAATTCCAATATGATCCTTATTGAAGCTATCATTAGAACCCTTTGCAGCTCCGTTATTGTTGTTTGCGCTCTTTGCCTGTTCGGGAACTTGAGAACCATGTCCAACATTGTTCTTCCAGTAGTCATTCTTATCGTTATTCTGTACCTGTCCATTCAGGTTGAAGTCAGCAGAAAGGTATCCTGCTTGTCCGACCTGTACTTTCCAGTAATCATTCTTATCATCGTTCTGTATTTGATTATTACCACTGGCATCACCTGTGTACAATGCATATACATTTGGATCAACTAATTTGAAACCGTTATTGTAAACACTACCATAAGTTGTCAGATTGATATTGTTCGCTTCACTATATGAATCACCGAAGAATTTTCTTTCAGCACTCATAACATCGAGGTGATTTCTGTGACGAATGACGATATAGTATTGTTTGCCTGTTGTATAGTGGAATGGCAAGCTGTAATTACCATCAGTATCAACTATCTTACCATTATCGAGTACAAAGGCATTGGCTTCTTGGACTGTTTCGCCGGTTTCTGTATTACGAAGTTCTACATAGATCCAGTCAATCAAGTTGTGACCAGCAACAGTAGGAAGTATTCCGATGTCTTCATGAGTTCCATAAGGTGATTTTGTCGGGAGTGGCAGTCCGTCAGTCATTGTGCCTCCAGCTTGATATGGACCTTCAAGGAATAATGTGAAGTTTGCATAAGCTGGTATATTATCTTTACCTGCAGCACTACCACAATCAGACCAATCAGATTGCTGAACACCTTTTATGGGATCCGGATTATCAGCTAAGTAAATGACTTCAGGTGAATCAACCTTAATAGATTTATCATTCAGTGTCTTCCTAGATGCAAAGTCATCATCATTGTTGCCAAATAATTTTGTATCACTATATACAGCAGCCATTCTATATGGATATAATGTGTCACCTGCAGGTACTTGAATATCAACATGTGCATCATCACCAGAGAATGGATCATAAAGATTAACAAAAGCTATAGCATGCCATGTTCCAGAGCCATTGCTCGCAGAATTTCTTGCAATAACATAATAATCTATGAACGGCAGATAAGCTGGATTAACTACTGGATCGTGAATTGAATTGAACGGATCATTCAATGATAATGTATAATCAATTGAAATCCATCCACCCTGATCATTAGGTATATCATAAGCAAGAGTACTTGTAGGTGGTTCAATTGGAGGTGATATTACGGTTATTGGATCTGAAGAGCTATACATATCGCAGCAAGGGCATTTCCAGACATTAATAATAAGATCATCCATTGTTTGATTAGCAACACTATGTTCGGAAATTAATAATCCTCCACTTATCCATGTTGGATTGCTGAATAATGTTAGGTTTACAATGTTTGAGTTATAATTTGTACAACCTTCAATACATCCTTCAAAATCACAATCTCTTAATCCGCAGTCATTTACAGCAATAATTTCAACATCGAAGTATCTACCTTCACGTAAGGTATCTGAGAGAGTAATATGATCATAAGCTCTTATAGCAAATTTGGTAGCAGTGACAACAACATTCACTGAATCATCAGGTAGTGTTTTGGTTGGTTCTACGTTACAACAACAATCATATGCCTTGGTGAATCCATACCACATTCCTTCCAGACATAATGTGGGATCTAGTACCTGTAACAAGCTCAAATCATAATCGAATGAACCATATGTGTCACCTGTTGCATCTGTATAAACGAGTGATGGCGAGCCACCATCTTTCCAAACATAAAATTCTACTTTTGAAATACATGGTGGACAACCATCATCGCCTGCAGACCAATCAAAAGATACTGTGCATGTTGTATCATTATATTGAGCATCATAGAGATATGAATAAGGTTCAATCTGATCAACATTGAAAGCATCAAAGAGTGTATCAGGATACTGTACATTCAAGGAGCAACAAGTAGCATCGAGAGCATCGGTAACAATAATATCCACATCACAACCATAAGCATTAGAATCACCAACAGTATATTCAACAAAAGCTGTCGTGCTATTTAGCCAGGTTGAGGTTGCGGGATTGAAGGTAAATGGATCTGGAGAAAGAGTAGGAATAAATGTAACAGTCGGGAGTGGATTATTGCACATTGGTTCATCATATACGATTGTAACAGAGAAGTCCGTATCACAACTTCCAACACACAAGTCTGAAGGTGTTATGCTCACAACAGAAGGTCTATCCCAATCGATTTCGAGACAACAGAAACAAGTGTCTGGTTCTTGAATACTACATGTATCAACAGCTCCTCTTGCATCAGTAACCTCTATGTCTATACAATCATAGTCTATTTCTGGCATAAAAGTCCATCCATATGGTTTACAATAAACTGTACTATCTGAAGACCATGTACCACTATAAGGCATAGTAAACCATGAAGAAACATCCGGATTGAATACGATGTTTGGTTCAAATGAAATATCCATTTTTCTATCATAAGTAACACATATCTGTAGAGAATCTTCACATCTGGTAAGTAGTGGGGGAGTCACATCAATTGATGTAACTTTTGGGCTATCTGTATGTATATCAAAGTAAATTGTATCCGGTTCTTGTACATTACAGCAAGTCCAATCTTTAGCACCATCTACAACAACTTCTACAGTAAGTGGAGGTACATCTGAATCATGAATTTTGTACTCCCAAATAAATACATTAGGAGGTGTCCAAGAAGGTGTCGGGAGTAATTCGAGAGTATAAATAGCACTAGCAGGATCAGTTACATCTGGGGTAAATGCAATTGAAGGATTTACTGATAGGCACATAGAATCATTGTAAGTAGCAGTAACTGTAAATATACTATCTATATAGCATCCATTAACAGGATTTGGATCTACTGCAAGTGTAGCTTCGGGTATTTCTGTATCCACATCGAAATAAGCTGTATCCGGTTCCTGTACATTACAACAAGTCCAATTCTGAGCACTGTCTATTACAACCTGAACTGTACCCAGCATTGCATAATCTTGAACTTCATAAACCCATTCAAAACAATCATTAGTTATCCATGATGGAGTACCAACCAAATTCAATAAAGTACCAGTGACAGTCGGGTCAAAGGTTATACTAGGAAATACTGTTTGACACATTAAATCATTATAACATATTTTAACTTTGAATGTATCCACACAATTATCAATATCAGGAGGATCTAATGTAGTAGGAATCGGAGTTAATGTAATTATACCTTCTGGATTAAGGGTGTAAATATCAAATACATCTTGTTCAATATAAGGATCTGGAACTTGAGGGCAACAATATTCATTCACTGCACCAGAAACACTCACATCAATATCAAAGAAAGAAGTATCGACAAGATAAGTTAAATAATATTTCAAACAATAGGTGGTAGGAGAAGTCCAACCCGTAAAATAGGGAGGTGGAAGAATAGATGATACATCAGGATTATACGTTACAGTAGGATTAACGCTCGTATTCATATCATCATCAAATATGATACAAATATTTAATGAATCTGTGCAATCATCAATCAATGTTGTGCTTGTGGTTATATCTATAACAGTTGGGGGAGGGCAAGATTCTATACCAACTTTTACATAGACGGTTTCAGAAAGTTCATCATTGCATCCTTCAATTTCGCCATAAAATATATAATCTCCTTGTGGAAAATCACCATTTACACGAAGGTATTGGTCTACACCAACAAAGTCTTTTTGCAATCCATCAATGAGTTTATAGATTGGCGGATTAATACCATTTTCATCATAATAAACATAGAATTGAGGTTGATTACCATTGATAATTTCCCACATCCAACCTTGCCAACCTGAAGCACCTAATACAACACCATTTGCAGCCCACCAAGAATAGTAATTAGTTGGAACTGATGAAGGGTCAAGATAGAATGGGAAATATTCACCATCTTTTAGTTTAAAGTTTACATCTGTAGCATATCCATCAGCAAGGTCAAGGTAGTAGCTGGAAGCAGGGTCACCATTTACTTTTAAAGCGAATTTACCCCAATGGTAATTGTAATCGCAGGAATCAGTGTCATGGTAGGTTGAGTCATTTTCAAGAATATTCCAGTAGGGAAAACTTGCGCAACCATCCAGTGAATCTTGAACAGTCATCGCAGTAAATGCTGGTTTGGGAGGGTCTACGTATTCGGGCCACCAGCTTTCAAGAAGGTTTGGGGGAGTAGGATCATTTGGATTCAGAATATGAATATCAAAGCTTCCTCTATTAACATAACCTATGCCAAGAGAAGGATTCAAACATGGATCAAATGAAATCGGAGTTCCTGCAGCATTTTGGAAGTAAACCCGGAATTTATTATCCCTTAATTTACAGCCAGTTGTCGCAAAACCCTGAATCTCATTGGCTGGATTTGTTGTATCAGGAAAATTTTTAAATACTCTTATCCCTTCACCACCAGGGTCGCCAGGATTTTTACAAAGACCAGCAAGATTTAGAGTAGCCCATGAGAATGCTCCATCGTCAAGGATTTCAACGGGGATTGTTCCAATCATAGATCTAATTTCAATATCCACAGCATCGATCCTTCCAGTGGCATCATCAATATGAGCTGTTAATGTTTCGTATATTGCAGGGGTTTTACTCTGTTTCTCATCAGCATAAGAATTTGCTACCAACGAAAAAACAAAGGTTAAAATTAAGATTGTAACAAATAACTTTTTCATATTTGTTTACTCCTTTCGTAATTATCAAATTTTATATATTTATTAAAAATTATACCTAACCAAGAAATTAACATAAAATTATTACCTAAATAAGAAATTAACAATTCAAGCTTATTTGCAAAAGCTAAATCCTCCCTTTGACATTGACACATTAGTAAATTATTCATAATAATTACTTAACAAATACTAGTAATTACAATCCACTTTACTAAACTTCGTTTCCAACAAAAAAAACAATATTTCCTTTTTTATAGTTTACCTCCTAACAAGACAATTTTTCTTGAACAAAAATAATTATTAAAAAAATATTCTGTCAAGTTCTTTTTTTTAATTATGCATAACCACAAAATATATATATACATCAAGCGTTAGAGAGTTGAGAGAAAATATTAAGGTTTCCATAATTTCAACAGTTATTTTTGGGATTATGGTTGATCCGAAGTAATTACTTTAAAAAACATTTTTTCTTTATCTATTATATTATAAATATAAGTTATATCCTGTGTTGTCGTTATCAATGTTGAAGCATTACATTCAAAATCAAAATCTTCCGAACCATAAATTTTATACCAAATTCCATTTAATTCAGGATATAAATTACCATTATATGTTCCATATAATACTTCAGACCATTGCATCTGTAGATCATCACCTCCATTAAAAGACAGACCGATATTTTTCACAGAATTTGGTGCGATGTTGTCCACAGAATAACCTGAATCGGGTTCAGAGTCGTAAAACAAGAATGGATCTGTCGTCTCAGCTGAAACGATAAAGGTATAATATGGTATATTACCTTCAGTTGAATCGCTTATTGTTGGCGCAATAAATGCATATTCGTCAAAATAATGAGCAATAGTAAAGCCAATGTATTCCCAAGGATCCTTTGCCCAGTCCTGTTTTCTCCAAATAGAATAACCAGTAATTACTTTATAAGCGGGATCATCCAATGGGCTTTTAAACCAGTTAATTACAACCTCTCTTCCCTGATCATAGGGTACATCAGTAATGTAATTAATTATTGGATCCGGAGGTTCAGTGATATGTGCAATTATTACTAATGTAGTATCATTTGCATTATTATAAATCAATAGAGTATCACAATACAAACCTGCTATATTCTTATCAATTTTAACAAAAATTTGTGAACTATCACTAATTGGGCAAATTGTATCAGGAGTAGAATAATTAATACTAAAGGGTGGTGATAATCCAGCTACATTATTAACTATCAAATCCCCATTGCCAGGATTTTTAATAATAAAAGGTAAAGAATCTATTTCACTGCACATTTCCAATATGCCGAAATCGATTGTATCTGGTATTATCGCAATTAAGGGTTCTGTAATTTCAGCAGTTACTATAAGAGAAGTATCATTATCGTTATTAAAAATATAGAGAGTATCACAAAATAATCCAGATATGTTTTTATTTAATTTCACATAAATTTTTGAACTATCGTTTGGAACCGGATAAATTGTATCTGGAAGTATATGATTTACACTAAATGGTTCAGATAATCCATCAAAGCCATCTATTATTAAATTACCATCACCAAGGTTTGTTACTATAAATGATAATGAGTCATAACCAACTGATTTTTCTATTACCCCAAAATCTATTGAATCAGGATTAAGATAGATGATCGGTGTGGTTAATTCTGCGGTAACAACTAAGGATGTATCTTTATCATTATTGTA
>JACNFI010000319.1:0-5476 GCA_014384665.1 Candidatus Cloacimonadota bacterium | reverse complement strand
CATTATTTGAAATTAATAGTGTGTCAATGTATGAACCAGCAATACTCATATCAAGAATAATATATATTTCAGAACTATCACTTGGCAGTATTGTGTCTGGTATTGAGCAACTAATATTGAAAGGCAAAGATAAACCATTTAATCCATCAATTATTAAATTTCCTGTACCACAATTTTTTATTTTAAAGGATAAAGAATCAGATTGATTTGTTGCCGATGTTGTTCCAAAGTCGATATAATTCGGGTCAATGGAAATTATTGGTTGAGCAAGCTCCCCGATGACGACTATCGAGGTATCAATATCATTATTATAAATCCACAAAGTATCAATAAAATATCCAGGTGTACTCCTATCAAATGAAATAAATATTTCAGAACTGTCTCCAATATCTGGATAAACAGTATCAGGTAATTCATAGCTTATATTGAACGGAAATGTAAGTTCACTAAATCCATCAATTATTAATTTACTTGATCCCAGGTTTTTTATAACAAATGATAATGAGTCCTTTTCATCAGATATCGCTTGAATTCCAAAATTAATAGTATCTGGTATGACAGAAACTGTCGGTTCTGTAAGCTGTGCAGTTATAATAATCGATGAGTTATTACAATTATCAAATATATATAAAGTATCAATATACATTCCTACATCAAATTCTCGTTCCAGTGTAATTGGTATAAAAATACTATCACCAACCTGAATAGTATCAGGTGTTGGAAAATTTACACTAAATGGCGGTTCAAGACTTAGTAAACTATCAATAATAAGTTCTGTCTTCCCAATATTCTTTGCCAGTATGGTAAGAGTAGAATCATTAATATTTGTTTTATCCACCTTTCCAAAGTTTAGAGAATCGGATGGATTAAGAAACAATTCAGGACTATAAACTGGTCCTGATATATATGTTGATCCTCCTCCAGTGACTACATTATAATTACTTCCAGCATTATTGGATATTTTCAATGCATAATATGAACCAGCGGGCATGAAATAATTACTTCCGTCAGTTTTATAAGTAAATTGCATTGTGGAACCATCTCCTACAATAGTAGTATCCGGTCCGCAAAACACAAAATTTTCACCTGTTGTTGAGTACCCGACCTCGAAGCTAAAAGTAATTCCACTTTGTAGAGGAGTGGCAAATAGGATTTGACCTGTCCAGGTATCATTAGTAGAAAAGTTTAAATTACTATTAATTGGTTGATCAGAAATCCACATATTTGATTGAGTACCAGGAATTGTAACTTCATGCAAGGGATTTCCCAATGAATCTTTATACATAATACTATCAGCAGAAAGCCACCATGCCTGCAAAATATATTTATCTGATGATAATATTAGTGGATAATTATCGTTAGGTTCTGAACCTGGAAGATTGTAAGGTGAATCTCCTATTCCATCTTCATCTAAATCAAATCCGGAATAATTACCATAAAAATTTCCTAAAAATTTTTTATGATATGAATAATCATTAAATTCATATGAAATTTCCGTTGGTGAATTCCAATTATTAATAGAGCTGTTCGAATTGACAGGGAATGAATTATTACTAAAAGTATTCATGTAAATATTATTATTATCTGATGAAATAATATTAAGCCCATAATCTGTATTTGAATCAGAAAGATTTTTGATTAAAATATTGTTATCAGAATTATCTATTACAATACCATGATTGTTATTATTAGTAAATGAATTATTAGTTATTGTGTTTTTGTCGCTGGATTCTGTAATATGCAAACCATTCATATTTAATTCACTTAGATTATTGTTGAGGACGTTATTTTTGCTACTGAATGAAATTTTAATTCCAGTATCGTCATTTTCTTTAAATGTATTATCATATATGAAATTATTATCTGAATAATATCTGATATTTATTCCATTAAAATCGTTATATTTAGCTATATTTCCAATTAAACAACAAAAATTTGATAGGAGTAAATGAATTCCAACATCATTTCCATTACAAATATTTTCCACAAAACTATTATAATTGTTAGATGTAATAAACATTCCATAATTTAGATTATTACAACAAATATTATTTATTATTTCATTATTATTAGAGTTTTCGGAGTATATTCCAATAAAATTATTATAACTACATATATTATTTTCAATTATATTATTATTAGAATTAATAATTGAAATGCCATAATCGTTTTGATTACTATAATAATAACCAAAACGGTTATTAGTGATATTACAATTTTCAACAGAATTAAGGTAAATTCCCGCTTTATAATCCAAGGGTTTTTCTGCTCCATATACTGAGAACCCATTAAATGTAACAGAATCTGCTGTTATTTTAATAACATGTTCAAGTGTATATGATGCTGCAATAGTGGTTGAATCATAACCATTTACGGACGAGAAATTTATCGTCTTATTTATATTAATATTTTCTGTATATGTGCCATCTTTTACTTTAATAGAATCTCCATGACTTGCTGCATCTACACCATTTTGTATTGAAGCATTTTCCGTAATATACCAGCTATGAGGGGGTTGGAGTAAAGCATCAGTAATAGTTATTGGTTTTGCATCAAGAGTAACATCTCCATCAATATAATAAACACTACTTGCTATCCCTTTTATATACAATGATTTGTTTACAATTACACTGTCTGAATATGTTTTATTCTCAACATTAACAGTTCCCCCATTTAACACATTATTAATTCCTTCTTGAATAGTATCATAGGGATAAGTTAGTGTGCCGAATTCATAAGTATTCAATGTGCCAACATAAACATTACTGTTGTCTATTGACTGCATTGGACCTGCTTGAGCAAAATTAGGGCTAAGATTTCCAGCATCATCTAACCAATATATTCGAACAAGATAATCAGTTTCATCTAATGTTGACAGATCATAAGGTGATGCAATTGAATCTATTATAGTTGCGGAAGAGTTTCCGGGCCAAATAGTATAACCTTCGGTATAATATAAGCGAAAATAACCCGAACCTTTAGCTTCATTTTTGTAAAATTCAATATTTAAATGACCTCCTGTATCGATAGGGTCACTAAAATCTGATATGAATACTGTATCTGTTGGATTCATAGTATCAATACTGAAAGCATCAAATAAAGTATCTGATATGGTTTGTGCATATTGAACATATATATCAATACTATCAATTTCAACATTATTATCTTCAATATCATAATTCATGTAAAAATTAGTAGAATCACTAGACCAAGAAGGTGTTGAATCTTTTAAGGTAGAACTTATAACTGGATCAAAGTTTATTTCAGTCACTTTTGTAGTATCTACCGCTTCATTGAACGTAATTGTAACGGTAAAATTATCTAGACCGACATCAAAATCAGTGATCAAACTATCGGATGTAGTAATACTTGTTATTGTTTGTGCAAATAAACTATCGGCTGGAAAACAATTAATGATAATTATCGTAAGAATAATAAAGAATAAAATTTTGTATTTCATAATAAATCTTTTTTAATTTTTATTTAAAAAATTGTCAAGTCTTAATTTTTGGAGTGAATTCATAATACAAAATTATTATTTTTCCAAATGCAATAGTTTCACTTTCGAAAATTAACTTGAGGAAACTCTAACTCTTTCCATTCATCGAAACCACGTAACATATTATATAGATATTCAAACTTCATCCTTTCCATAATTTGCATGGCTTCTTCACTACGTACGCCCCCTTTACAATAAATCAAATATATCTTTGTTTTATCTAGCTTAGTAATTTCTTTGATAAAATTATCACTTTTAAAATCAATAAATTTAGAGTTTTTAATATAACCTTTATCTATCTCTTCAGGGGTTCTAACATCTAAAATAACAAAATCTTCATCCCCCAAATGTTGTTGAATTAAACGAAAAGATTCTTCGGGGGTTATGTCTTCATAAATTGGTGGTAGTTTTGCTCTTTGGGGGAAATAACTACAATTATTAATTACAGAAATAGTAAAAATTAAAATGCTTATAAAAGGTAAAATTTTATTTTTTCTCATTTAATTATCCTCCTTATTAAATTGATAGTTTATTCTTAAAGTTTCGTGAGTATGAATAGGATCATTTGAAATTACATCAATTACCTTTTTATAATTTTTTCCTAAATCAACATCATCACAAGTGATTATGATAAATCCTGTTTCACCTGGCTTTACAAAAGATGAAAAATCCTTTACTTTGCATCCATGATTAACATGAATGTTATGAATAATTAGATTACTTGTTCCTCTATTTTCGAAAGAGAATTCACAATTTACTTCTTTTGAATTCTTATTAATATTCAAATATTTTATTTTTTCATGAAAAAAGATTATTGGTACTTCCTGAGAATTAATATTTTCGATTGTAGGCAAGTTTGGTAAAATTGTAGCTGTTAAAAATAAATTTCTCTCTGATTTTAGTTTTTCATTGAGAAGTATCATTTTTATTCTTTCATAGAAAAAACCGTATGCGTCTTTTTTAGGTGCATATAACTTACTAATTATATAACCTTTTTGGGTTGGCGGTATTTTTTTTGGAACAATCTCCAAAGATAAATATGGAGGAACTTTTTCGAAAAAAATACTAAGAGATGAACTATCATTATTCACAATTTCAATTGTATCAATTTTTGTATCACTATCGTACACATTACCCAGAGAAATGGTGCTATACTTTAAATCGATATCTCCTTTTGTTTTGCTAATTTGATTAAATGGTTGGATTATTATACCACTAACATCTAATTTAAGAATTTTAGGTTTTGTATTGGTAAATATATTTACTGATTTTCGAAAATTACCCCTCCTATTACTAGGATTAAAGGTAACTTTTACAAATCCACTATCTCCAGGATTTATCAAACCAGTAGACCTACTGGTTACAGTGCATCCTCAAGAGGATGTTACTTTCATAATTTCAAGAGGTTCATCTCCCACATTAGTAAAGATAAATTTATGATGCAACTTTCCATTTGTTGCTAATACCTCTCCAAAATCGAATGATTTTTCCGAGAAGGATATTTCCGGTTCGGAATATAAAAGAGATATAAAAAATAATCCTACAAAACATACAAATATTATTTTTTTCATATACCTACATCCTTATTTTTTTTAAAAATCTTATAAAGCAAATATCAGTCAAGTTTTCCCAAAAATAAACTTATAAAATTATTGGGAATTTTCTTTTAGTAATCTAAAATGTCATTAGCAAAATAAATAAAATATTTAATCTATCGTATGTATAAATTTTAAAAAATGAATTTGATGAATTATAATAGTAACTGATGCAAAGCCATAATTGCTGTTTTCATTTTGACTTCAATCCGAGTTCCGGAAAAGTTGTTCTTTGTGATAACAAGACCTGATTTGCCAAAAGTGCCAATATACACAAGTCCAACCGGTTTGTCCTCAGTTCCGCCATCCGGACCTGCAATGCCGGAAACAGCAATTGCATAATCGCTTCCCATAAGTTTCTGCACTCCAAGAACCATTTCTC
>JACNFI010000318.1 GCA_014384665.1 Candidatus Cloacimonadota bacterium | reverse complement strand
CGTAGCGACCTTTTCCGAGAAACAGCAAGCAAAATGCATACAACAAATGCTATCGTTGAAAAAGATTTCTGGGTAGTTTGGGTTTTGGATAAAATATTTTCGGATGAAAAACTCAGTAAAATTCTGATGTTCAAAGGCGGAACCAGTCTTTCCAAAATATTCGGATTGATAGAAAGATTTTCGGAAGATATTGATCTGATTCTCAATTGGAAACTTTTAACTAAAGAAAATCTTTATGATAATCGTTCCAAAACTCAACAAAGCAAATTCAACAAATCCATAAATGAAAAGGCACAAGAATACATCAAGGATGAACTGCTTCCAATAGTTTCCGAAATTCTGAAACCGCATTGTAACTGCCAAATAAAAGAAGATGACGGTTTTTCAATAGACATTCAATATCCCGCACTTTTTAGTGATTCGGCAATTTTATCGCACATTCTTTTGGAGATCGGACCTTTAGCGTTGTGGCTTCCTTCCGCTGAATTTGAGATAACTCCGTTTATAGCAAAGGAATTTCCAAACCTATTTGAGCAACCTACTTGCAAAGTAAAAGCGATTTTAGCAGAAAGAACATTTTGGGAAAAAGCTACAATACTACATCAAGAAGCGAATAGAGCAAAAAGCAAATCAATCCCACCACGTCATTCCAGACATTATTACGATTTGGCAATGATGGCGAAATCGTATATTAAAGAAAAAGCATTAGCAGATTTAGGGCTTTTAAAAAGTGTTGTAGAATTCAAACAAAGATTTTATACCAGCGGTTGGGCAAAATATGAAGATGCAAAAGTAGGAACATTCAAACTACTTCCGTCTGAGTTCAGGCACAAAGAGCTAATGGAAGATTACAAAGCAATGCAGAATATGATTTTCGGAAAGCAAATTGATTTTGAAGAGATTATCTCTATTTTGGGAAAGTTGGAAGAAGAAATTAACGCATTAGAAAAGGATTGATGAGTTAAATAGAAGAATGGGTATAACAAGTCACTCCCCGCTTGATTTCGTATCAAAGATTTGTGGTTTACCCCGTTGGATAGTGTATTTAAAATTATTGCCTTTTTTTATGAAAAGTAATATCCTACGGGGTAAATCAAGGTTTGGATTTTCGTTCAAAGTTTTGAATGTAATTTCGGGAAGCGGGGCAGTGACGAAACATTACAAAAATTTAAAGGTCCAACTCCATATACATCGCATCCTGAAGCGGATTGTATCTATAAGCTTCAATTTCCTTAAATCCTATTAGCTCGTAGTTTTTTGTTGAATAATAAATATTTTTTTGAAGATCGGGTATTACAAAAAGTTTAGGAATAAGTTCACCATTAACGAGATGTTTGAACGTTGCAATACTATATCCATCACTAAAAGCTTTGTCAGGATCGACACGTTTGTGATTGATGGCATATTTTCCAATAATATATCGCACCTATGGCGCTTTGTACCGTTTTATTCATATACCAGATGCTTACACATCCGGTTATAAATATTCAACACCTACGGCGTAGATGGTTATGCATGAGAGATTTAACTAAAAGTTCCACAAGGAACGATATGTTTGTAATAGAGAGCGTAAGCTCTCAGAACCAAAAACCAATAAAAATCTTAGCACCGTAGGTGCGAAATGTAAATAACCTTTTCCAATAATATATCGCACCTATGGCGCTTTGTACCGTTTTATTCATATACCAGATGCTTACACATCCGGTTATAAATATTCAACACCTACGGCGTAGATGGTTATGCATGAGAGATTTAACTAAAAGTTCCACAAGGAACGATATGTTTGTAATAGAGAGCGTAAGCTCTCAGAACCAAAAACCAATAAAAATCTTAGCACCGTAGGTGCGAAATGTAAATAACCTTATAAAATATCTAATGAGAAACTTGAGTTAATCATTACAAATGCCTTGTAAATCAATCAAAAGCAGAAGACTAACAAGAATGAAATTAGTATTGAAATAAATTTTTTTTCTTAGTAACTTCATTCTCCTTTATTTCCATGCTCCTCATTCAATCGAGCAATAACTTCCCATTCTTTGTCTTTCATTACTCCGGAATTTTCTGCAGCAGTAAAAACTTCATCAAAAAAGGCGGGAAAAATTCCTATCGCTTCTTCGTAATGGTCAGCAAGCAGTTGTCCCATTTCCGGGAC
This sequence comes from Candidatus Cloacimonadota bacterium, assembly GCA_014384665.1. Taxonomy (GTDB): domain Bacteria; phylum Cloacimonadota; class Cloacimonadia; order JGIOTU-2; family JGIOTU-2; genus JACNFI01. The sequence goes on along the minus strand of JACNFI010000318.1, from coordinate 745 downwards.
TCTAACTTCCGACCGGTTGAGAGCGGACACGATCAAGTAACCGCGTGCTGCAAAAAGCCGGTCATTTAGACTGGAAGCCATTTCAAACGATTTTTCATACATAGAAAGTGACTGGTCAAATTCTTCCCGATGCAGATTGCATTCAGCGATAAAGCTATACATTTTTACTTGACCACCCACATCCTGAATTTCACGGCAAATATCAAGATCCTTCTCGAAATATTTCTGCGCTTCTTCATAATTGTTCTCTTTCATCAATAACCGACCAAGTCCACCATAAGATCGACCAAGACCGGGTTTGTCATTCAGTTCAGTCTTGACCTTGATGCTATTTTCGAAGAGTTGTCTTGCAAACACCAGGTTCGCTGTTGAGCCATAAGTCAGTTTCTCAGCCATGGAATTTTCCACCCGAGCCAGAAGTTCGCGAGCTTTTAGATTATCGCTGACAAGAGGCAGAAGAAGATTCCGTGCCAGTTCATGGTATTGCAAAATTTTATCGTGATCAGAAGGAGGTAAGCTGATGGAGATCAGTTGGTACGCTTCTGCTTTTTCGAGATCATTTTCAGCAGATTTTACAATCGTTTCTCCCACTTCTACAGCCCTTTTGAAATACTGCTGATCACGAGTGCAAAGCCCGGCTTCATAGAAGCAACGAGTTATTGGTATGAGCAAGTCATTGGAAATATGTGCGTTTTCTTTAATGAATACCATGCATTTTTGAGCTACCTTTTCCTGGTTCAGATTT
>JACNFI010000317.1 GCA_014384665.1 Candidatus Cloacimonadota bacterium | reverse complement strand
TGCCTTTCTCTTTTGGTTCTTCCCCGCGTAGAAAGGCATTTCATGTTGTTTTTACTGCTGACACTTCATGGAAAAGGGGTAAATAAAATATTTATGGAGGAAAAGATGAAAACACAGAATATAAAAAAAGGATGGTGGATACACATTCTAATAATAGCTTCATTAATTTTATTAACATTATCTACTAATGTCCAAGCAGAATGCCGATTGTTGGGTATGATAGCAAAAGATAACAATTATCTTCACACAGAATCAGATATGGTTGAGGAGTTGTTAGATACTTTACAAGCACAAGGTGGAGATACATACCAATATGATGATGGTTGGGGTTTGCTATATTACAAATTCAACCATCTAATAGTAGATACAAATAACATATACAGGGACTCACTAGAAGCTTATGAAAATTCGTATTATGATACGGTACAAACTTATTTTATAAATCCCTTCAGGGGAGCTTATCTTGGAATGGGGCATGTAAGATTAGCAGGACCTGGCCAGCCTAGTGATTTGCGAGATCCACATCCTTTTGTATGGACATTTGATGATACCCTTGGTGATTATGCATATCGATTTACCTTCGCTCATAATGGGACCTTAAAGAAGAGCGATTTAATAACGATTGCTGATTCTACCTTTTTGCATTGGTGTTGGGAATATGAAATTGAACCTCAAATATTTGGAGATCCACCCCAGGGTTACGACTGGTGGGAACCAGAAGTATATGCGGACCATGTAGTTGATACAGAAATATACTTTTTCTTAGTCATGTGGAGGATTTACTTAAACGATGGTGATATCCTTACAGGTATGCATGAAGCTCTTAATTTAATTAGTGGTTTTACTCAATATCCCAATCCCAATACAGCCAAGAATTTCATATTCTCTACTAATACAGGTTTATATGCTTATAGAGAAGTAGAAGCTGGGTCTCCAATCACTTATGAACTTTATTATTTTAATGACACTGGATGTAATATCTTTGGTGTAATGAGTGACCCGCCTGGAAATAATGAAGAATGGACTTACATAAATGATGGAACCTTAGTATATCTTCCTCTATTTATCTCATCAATATCATCTTCTTAATAAAAGTCTTATCCTTAGTTGATAATTTAAAGAAATATATACCTGAGCCAAATCCTTTAGTATTCCATTCAATCTGTCTTCTACCTGCTGACTCTACTCCATTTACAAGCTCTTTTACTAGTTGTCCTCTTATATTGTAAATTTGAATATTAACATGAGTATCTTCTGGTAAGTCATATCTAATAAGAGTTGTTGTGCTAAATGGATTCGGATAGTTTGGATAAAGTGCGAACTTATCTGGTATCGGTTGAACTACATTCACTTCTAATCTTTTTGTAGTTACTTCTTTTCCTTCTAACACTACCTGTAATCCACCCAATGCTTCTGTCTCATTAACATCAAACTTGGTGAAGTATATTTCTGAACTACTACCTTCAATTCCTATTACATCAAAATCAATAAATGCAACTATTCCTGATTCTGATACTAAATCTTTCTGTGCATAAATAACCATTATACCCTGCCCAGTTTCTTTAAGATTAGTTTCTATTGCATAATCTTTGTTATCAAGTATTCCTTCATCAAGAATTAATCCTGTTAATTGTAATACTTCTGGATTAAATGCAATACAAATATCAATACCTTCAATCGCAGATATTTTATCTATAATTACAGGAATTCTTAGTGTGGAGTTAATACCTGTCTCAATTTCAGTTATTTCAAATGATTCGTAACTGATTGGTTCTCTAACTCCTGGTGACCAGTTACCAGATACATCTCCAAGCCTTATGCCAATAAAATTCTCATCTGTTAAGTCCGATTCTAAGGGGGTATAATCTCTTGTATTTTCATAAACTATCGGAGGCCAATCTCCACACTCAGGAACAGATTCTGGTGTAAATACCCAATCAATACCATCTGTATTTAATTCAGTAATTAAAAGTGCAGCATATCTTGCTACTCTGGAGGCATCCAGTCCACTGGTGGACCCGTTCATTGAAACATCTGATGATATCCCTTGCATACAATCAAATGAATATAAGCCAACAGAGAACCTTGCTATTCGGGAAGCATCCAATCCACTCAATCCTCCAAGATCATCATCCTTTGATGGAGTTGATACATAATTACCACCAGGAATATCAACTAAGAAGTAATCTCCACTCTCATTTGTAGTTGTAGAATAAGTACTATCTCCTGTAAGCTCTAAGATTACATTTGGAACAGCATCCCCATCACTAAAGTAACCAATACTTCCTGAAATATCAAAATCACATGGTACAACACTAAGAAAACCATCATTTGCAGTAACAACATTATCATTGATGACTGCCTGAGTAAATATTAACTCTGTGAAATCTCCTTCATCTCCAACAATATCAAACTCAAGATATGCAATTACACCACTTCCAGTAAATAAATTTGAAATAGCATAAAATACAAGAGAAATTTCTCCATCAACATCAGGATTTGCAAAGAATCCATAATCCTCAAACTCTAATACTCCACCTTGTAATGTTGCTCCTGTGGCGTCTATTACCCCTTCATCAAATGTAATAACTATATCTATCCCCTCTATTCCTATCTCATCTGGATTATTTAGTGTTAATGGTATTGAAACTGAAGAACCTGGACATACGGTTGTATCTTCTGGGAGTGATAGTGAAGTTATCCCAAACACTGAGATATAATCCTCTTTTGTTTCTGTATCAGTTGAATCATTTACATCAGTAACAGTTAATGATACTGTATATGTTCCAATATTTTGATAAATATGAATAGGATTTTGAACATCTGAACTATCCCCATCTCCAAAATCCCATTGCCAGGATACAATAGAATCTTGTGGAACAGACAAATCAGTAAATT
>JACNFI010000316.1 GCA_014384665.1 Candidatus Cloacimonadota bacterium | reverse complement strand
ATAGAAAATTAAATAATTTTATAAATTTTCACAAAAAACTTGACACATCATTCATTAAAAAAAAAAAATAAACTAAACATTTTTTGAAAGGAGAAAAATGAAAAAAAATCTTATTATTATGATAGTGTTTCTACTTATAACTTCATTTTTCATATCCTCTTGTTGTCATAGACCGCCGCCACCAATATCAAAAACAGAATTTGAAGAACTAAGAGCAACGGTTATAGAGTTGGAAGAACAATGCACTATCAAAAATGCTGAAATTGAAGTGTTAGAGGCTGAATTGCTGGAGAAGACCATTGAATTAGAGAATTTGCTGGACTATCAAAAGCAATTAAAAGACGAAGGCTTTATAGAGATAGAGGAGGAATAATATGTTAATATTATCAAAAACCTTTATATTCAAGAAAAATAATTTACTTATAATTATGTTGATTGTGATGTTACCTGTCTTTCTCTTTTCAGAAGTTCGTTATCTCTCAGAAGAAGAATATAAAGATCTATCAAAAAATGAAGCATTGAAATATTGGGAAGAACTGGAAAATGAAATGATGATGTTGCAGATAAGAGAAGCTGATGCAAGAAACTGTGTTACAAAAGATGAAGTAAGAATCGTAGAATTAAACCAAAAAATTCAAGAGGTTGAAGAGGAATATGATAATTTGTATAATGCTCTTCTTACTGCTTTAGGTGGGCTTTCGCATAGTCAAATTGTTGAATTCCAGAACCAACTTGATGAGATTAAAGCTAAGTTAGATTATTATGGACGAATGCCTGATTCTGAGCTTTACAAGAATAATAAAGAAATTTTGGCATTTATTGATAAATATAATGAGATGAAAGATCAGAAAGCTGCCAAAATTCCTGAGTTTGCTTTAGAATTCAAAGAAATTGACCGTAGAGTTTCCAAATTAAGAGATGACCTGAAGGGTGCGAAACCTCCATACTACGAAGATACTCATGTAGTTGTAAAAGGTGAATACCTGTGGAAGATATCCGGTTATAAGCATATTTATAATGACCCTGTGAAATGGGGCATCATCTATCGTGCAAATCGTGACCAGATAAAAGACCCGGATTTGATTTATCCTGACCAGGTTTTTAAGATTCCTCGTGGACTTCCAACAACATGGAGAGTTTATAGAGGAGAATGTTTGTGGACTATTTCAAGCTATCCTGAAATTTATAATGACCCATTCAAATGGCCTCAGATATATCGTGCAAATACTGACCAGATAAAAGACCCTGACCTTATTTATCCAAATCAGATTTTACAGATTCCGCGAGATTAAATATGTATTTGTAAAAAGCCCCTTATTTTATTCATTTATATGTTATTAATAAGGGGTTTTTTATGGTTCTCTTTCAAAAATTATATGTAGAGGGACTTAATACTAAATCCATATATCTATATATTTATTCGGATTGCGAAAATGAACTTTTCGCAAACGCAGGACCTGTGAGATTTTCTTTAAAAATGAAGTTTTAATAATTAGGGTGACAATGCCTGTTCGCTTACAAAAGAACAGCTGATTGTCAGTAAATGTGTTAACAAAATCTATTCCCAATTATCCCCGAGATTCCCAATTAAGCCCGTTCCTGCCCCCGAGATTCCCAATTAAATTGGGAACGGGAGGCTCAGGAATTGGGAACGGGGAGAGAAGGGAAGGAGGAAAGATGAAAAAGATTACAGTAACCATACTGTTATCATTATTCTGCTTTTCATTTGCTTTTGCAAATGATATAATGCAGCCAAGTGGGAATGAGAGAATCCCTATTGATAACTACAATAAGGAAAACCTTGTTCCAGCTTATAAGTATCACTCCAGAGACAACACACCTGTTCCAGAGTATGAATTCGTAAAATTTCCTGAGGCAATTATGACATCTTATTATGACTATATGCCTGGAAGTTATGAGGGTTATCCAATTCGCATACAAACAGAAAACGGTGATGGACATTATTTAACCTGGTTTGCAAGACCAAGCGACACAGCTAATCGTAGACAATACTGGGCTTATTATGATGCTGATGAGAACATTGTTGATTGGCTCACAATATCTACAGACGATGTATGGCAGGGCTATGGTGGTATTGCTATTCATCCTGCTACTGGAGATGCAATTGCAACCTGGCACCAACAGGACGCTGTTTTAGGATATGTATCAACAATTTGCTATGATGATTTCACATTATTAGGACTTCCCGGATTCTGGTCTGGTTATATGTCTATTCCACCTGATGCATCTAGTGGAGATGAGTATATCTGGCCCTTAATTTATGTTGGTCCATCTCCACTTGGAGAAGACTATGTAAGAGTATATCATATCTCAAGAAACTACAATCTTGTTGGTCTTCCCTGTGAAAATCCCAGAATAATGTATATTGATATTGAGAATTCTTTTTCTGCAGATATGACAGTACTTCTTGACCTTGCAAACTGGAATGAAGTTATTTTAATGCAAAACTGGTGTGAGTTAGACCTACGTCCTTTATCTCAACCATTTGCTATTGACCCGAATACACCAGGAAAGGTTGCAATTATGGGGTATGCTTTCTATTTTGGAAATGTGCCATTTGAATATGAAGGAATTTTCGTCTGGGAATCCTATGACTATGGTGAAACATGGGATAACTCTAATTTACATCATTTTGGAAATCCAATTCTATATTATGTTGAAAACATCCCTGGTTTTGGAAATAATCAAGGAGATACTCTTGACTTTATTGAAGTTTCTGTTGGTGGTTGGCATAACACTGCGGTTTATGATAATGCGGGAAATTTGCACTGGACTTATTTACAGCGATATGGTTTTACAGATGCTACCGGCAGCTACTATTGGATTCGCTTTTTACCTCAAGCAGAAGCAATCTGGGATGGAACTGAATTTACTTTTG
>JACNFI010000315.1 GCA_014384665.1 Candidatus Cloacimonadota bacterium | reverse complement strand
TTCCTTTTCTGAAATATGTAAGGTATTATAAGAAGGGATAGAATTGCCATGATAATTATTCCAAACCAAAAGGGAATATAGAATATTGTCCATCAAAAATGATATACTGCGCCTGTTGTTTGTCTGTATGTTTTAGCCACGCCTCTTTTTCTTCCTCGGGTTGGGGAGTTCTTATTTCTGAGAAAAAATTACACTAATTCAGGATGATTTACTTTTATCCATTTTATAACTTCTTCTTTTAACTCTTTCACATAGCCAATTAATTCATTCGCTTCTGAATTAGTTGCAACTCCAACACAATCATATTCAACTGTATTTCTTTTTGATCGGCAAAAATCAAGATAATCGGCATCATCCTCTTTTTCTGGACCAAGTACTAACGGCAGAGCCTAAAGTGTTCGATAGTGTGCAAGTGACTTTTCTGGTTTGTAGCCTTCTGCATAAACAAGAATTGTACATAGCTTCAAAGCCGCATTGTAAGCAATGCCGAAACGCTAATCTGCGGAAAGCCCTTTTTGCCGAGAATCTTTAATATCTCTATCTACAATTTCAAGCAAATTTTGAATCTCTTGTCTGCTCGATTTATGCGAGTGAAGCCACCCATTATCCACCCAATTTTTCAAGCTCATCTTTTTTTCCTATTATCATTATTTTTTTTGATTCCAAAACCTGTGAGACAAAATGATTGTTTGTCCTTTTTCTTTCAATAAATTCTTTTTCATTCATAGTAATAGAATTTATTTCTCTTCCAAATGTTTGTGCTGATTCTTTAAGTAATTTGCTGACTGTTCGTAAACCAAGTGTTCCAATGATAAATAAATCAATATCACTTTCAGAATTTTCAGTACCATTTGCTATTGATCCGAAAATGAAAGCGAAATGTATTGATGAATGATCAAGTGCATTTTTCAAGACATCTGCCAAACCAGATGTTTTAAGAACGATATTATGTATTTCGTTAAATATTGGATGGTTTCTATTTGCGGTGAAATATGTACGATTTCCATCCTGTCTTTTATTAATAAGCCCGATTTTAACAAGTTTTGAAGTTTCCTGTCTTACAGATCCTATTGCAAAACCTGTTTTTCTTTCAATTTCCCTCAAATGTAATTCCTTAGTCTCAATGCCAAAAAGAATCCTGAAAATCTCAGCACGGACGGCGGTTTGTATAAGAATAGTAGCCGATTGCGGAAGTAGAAACTTTCAATTTGCTACTAAATTTTAAGCGGGCTACATTGTTCATATCTACTACTATTTCGGCTATTATTTTTATACTTTGTTACCTGCTGGCATTTTTTCAATATTCTTCGTTTTTCTAAGATAGTATAAAAATCCGATACTTATTATCACGTCAACTAAACCAAAAAATATAATTATTCTAATCAAATCAGCAGCAAATACATAGTATCCGATAATTAATGCAAAAAGCAACCTGCCAACTCCATTCAATAATATAATTGTTCTATTTTTTAATGGGTTTCTTGAAACAACAAGCATAATTGCACCAATTAAGACTAAATCAATTCCTGCTGTATTTATTAAAAGTGCATTTAGTGGATTAGTTGGTATAGAAACTGGCTGTCCTCCAAGTCCAAGAGCAAAATTTATATCGTTAAAGAATAGTAGATAATATTCATATACAATTGGAAAAATCAATAAAGATGCTGATGCAATATTAAATATTCCGCTAAATCTAAGTAGATTTCTGAACTGTATTAAAGTGCTGTTTTTCATTATATTTTTATTCATTATTCGAAATTTTTATTTTTTCGTTTTTCTTTTTCCAAGAGGGGTAAGGGTGAATTGAAAAAATAGAAGCACTTTATTATTTTAAAATTTCTTTTTTTCATTTATAGTTCCTTTTTGTGTTTTATTAATTTGCCACAACGGTTTGGCTATGCGTAGTGTGGGATTTTGAAACGATTAATTTTCAATCTGCTACAATTTACATTTACTGCTAAAAGTTTATATATTAGCACTTTGCCCACATTACGTATAGCCTTTGTTACCTGCTGGCATTCTTTCATTTTTTTATTTTGTCAATTAGTTTTTCACTTGTTATAATCGTAAATTCATTCTCAATTTTCTTTTGCAACTTGTTATTCTTGGTTGCTGTGCAGTCTGAAATCATTATGCAATCAAATCCTTTGTCAATTAAACTATTCATTGTTTCTTTGACACAATGGTCAGTTGTAAATCCTGCAACAAAAACAGTTTTAATATTATTATCTCGTAATACTTTTTCAAGATTACTTCCTTCTGTTGCATCAAATCCATATCTGCCTTCAATTACAAGGTCTGTGCTTTCATAAATTCCGTCTGAAAATTCCGCTTTCCAAGTTCCTTTTGTGAAACGCTTTAAAAGTCTTGCAGGAAAAGGTGTTTTTTTATAATTCTTATCGCTTTTATCTAAAATTAATGGTGCTTGAAATACTTTAAGTCCATTTTCTCTTGCAGTCGTTATTAAATTTATTGTGTTTCTAAGAACATTTCTTGATTCGTATTCCTTTTTAATTAATTTATAAAACACCCCCTTTTCTGTCCAAGTCTTCTGAAATTCAATTAATAATACTGCTGTATTTTCTTTCTGAATATTTTGCGAAAAAACTGTTTGTGTTAATGCTACCATAATAATTAATGTTTTAAAAAGTTTCATACTAATAATTTTAATGAATTTATAGTGCAAAACTACTTATGGTTTTATTCAAATCCATTTACATATGTTGATGAGGATTAAATTTTTCAAATCTTTTTTCTTAGTCTACTTAATTGAGTTGGTGTAATTCCAAGATAACTTGCAATATGATACTGCTGAATTTTGTTTTCCAAATCAGGATATGAATTTCTAAAACTCAAATAATTTTTCATTGCTTCTTCTGACAGCAAACTTATTTCTCTCTCT
>JACNFI010000314.1 GCA_014384665.1 Candidatus Cloacimonadota bacterium | reverse complement strand
GATGTATTTATCTTTACAAAAGTTCCATAAGGATCTATGCAACGATATACATTGTAAATTGATTTTGCACCAGGAGACCAAGTAAGAACTATATCATTACCATTGATTTGAATAGTAACATTTTGTGGGATGGGAGCTTGTACTTGATTTTCAGCGCCAGGAGTTGGAAGACCTTGTGTGTAGGTATCAGTATTACGTGCTCCACCAGAACCATTAGGGATTCGTTGATTCGAATGATGATCTTTGTCTCCCTTACCATCTTCATTAACCTGCGGCTGACCTGGGTTTAGTAAGACTAACAAAGCAGGATCATCAGGGTCATTTGTGTCGTAAACGATAGCATCAATTAAATTTGTTGTCGTAACACCTGTACCATTAGGAAAGTTTGTTGCATCGTCAGTATAAAGAGCTACTGCATCAGCACCATTTTGTAAACCATTAGATCCAAAGATTATTGATGGTGTTGGCACTACAGAAGCGTTTCCCAATAGAAAATATCCATTAGCATCAGTTGAATAAGTGTCTAAATCAAATGCATTATATGAAAGATCATTAGAACCATTATATAAAACTACAACATATCCGTCTAATGGTGTATTACCAACTCCACCATCATAGAGTTCAATAAATTCTAAAACATCTGTTCCTGGTGTATCCGAATCAACTTCGTTGATGATAATGCCTGTTACAATTTCAGCTACAGTAATATAGTCCAACTTTGTTTCCACATCAACAGTAGATTCATCATCGGTAACTCTTAATGAAACATCATAAGTACCAATAGTAGAATACAAGAAAGAAGGATTTTGAATAAAAGCATCATCAAATTCACCATCTCCGTCCAGATCCCATTCCCAACTAGTATATGGAGTTGCTCCACCTGTTGTAAGGTCTGTAAAGTTTACAGTAGTTCCTGGTTCAACATTAGTTTGGTCTGCTTCAAAGTCAGCTACCAAAGGTGGATTTCCTTCAATAATAGAAATATTGTCAACATACCACATCCTGTATAAACCAACTTCATAACGATATTTGAAAGCAAGATAGACGGATGTTCCTGAAACTGCCGATAGGTCTATACTGCCTGATGATGTCCATGTAGAAAAACCTGCAGGCATCGTAAAGCTTAATTCTGTCCAGGATGAGCCATTAGGATCACCCAATCCCGGATAATCTGCTGAATAATAAAGTTTCAAATAATTAGTTGCATTATCTGTACCATAATTATACCAAGTGTCAAAAGTCATAGTTTCATTAGCATAACTATCGAAATCTATTGCCGGAAGTACTAACCAATCTACTTCAGTTTCACCTGAATTATGACCGTTCATAGCTGCAAAGCCACCTGAGTTCCAATACCACTCCTTTGATGCACCGGAATCATTATATGTATAACAAAGTCCCAGATCTGCATCAAATGGCTCAGTATAGGGAAGAGTTGTGGATTGTGCGTCAAAAACTGTATAACTTTGTTCTGCAGAAGTTGAACTTTCGGGAACATTATCTTCAGCATAAATTTCGTAGTACACAGTTGTTAAGTCTAATTGTGCAGGGATATCTGAATTAGTTGTATAAGTATCACCACCAAAATTAGACATATTAATTGTAGTAGTTAAACTTCCTGAAACCAATCCCCAATGTAGTTCAACTAAACTAATTGTTCCATCAGAATCCGTAACATCTGCGGAAATAGAAACAGTAGTGGAAGAAGTTACATCACCTGCAGGAGTTCGTACTATATTGGTGATAAGGGGAAGAACATTTCCACCCATAGTGTGGGAACCTAAATCATCATAATTATCCTGAGGATATACAATCCATTCAGAATCAGTTGCATTTGTTCCTGCAGAAGCTGCCCAATCTGTATTACCGGATGTTACTGTAGATTTTCTAACTAAAGTATGCTCCCCTGTAGCACCGGTTACACCAGCAACATCCCAGGCGATTCCAGGATCTACTCCATTTTCACCAATAACATCGATCAGCAAGGTGTCAGTTCCAACTATTTTAAAAAGACCAATTGAATCATCTCCATTAAACCAAGTGAGTCCTCCACCAATTGAATCTGCAACAGCCTTCATGCCTGCCATGGCATCGCTATTAACATTTACCCAAACATCACCATCTGCAACGATCCAGGTTCCGGGAGCAAAAGTGAATAAAATTCCATCTCCCCAAACATCGCCATTGTTACACCTTTCAAGTACATAACCTGAAAGATCAACCGGTGCTCCTGTTCCGTTAAAGATCTCAAGTGCTTTGTTGCTACTGCTGCCTTCAATGTATTCCGAGATGAACAGGTCATCTGCAGTTTGAGCAAACAACAATGCTGTAAAAAACATCATGCTAAATAAAACCAAAACTATTTTTTTCATTTTTTCTCCTTTTTTTCCTTTAATTTTTTGGTTAACATATTTTTGAATTGCCCATTATTATTTATAATATTCATACATTGTTAATTTAAATGAATTATAAATTTCTTTGTCAATTTTTTCTATATTGAGTGAAAAGCGGAATTCAGGAGATATTGGTTGAAAAAAAACCCTCTCCCCCGACTCGTCGGGTGAGAGGGCTTTAAATGAGCTAATTCGAATTATTTTATTGAATAAGAAGTTTCTTTGTTTCCTGATAATTTTCAGTTTTGAGCTGATAGAAATACACGCCGTTCGCCATATCGTTCACACGCCAGGTTTCTGTGTAGTCATCGACCATCTTTTCTTCATTAATGACTTCTTTGACCAACTCACCTTTAATGTTATAGATATTAAGAGAAACCGGACGCATTGTTCCTTCCAGTCCGCCGATCATGAATTTGAATGTAATGTTCTCACCAACCTGAACAGGATTCGGGAATACAGCATCGAGTGTAGAACGGAAGATCGTGTTAAGTTGTCCATCGCCATCTATATCGACTGGATCGTATTG
>JACNFI010000313.1 GCA_014384665.1 Candidatus Cloacimonadota bacterium | reverse complement strand
AACGGGGTTTACGGACAGACTCTAAGTAGGAAAAAAATCATCCTCATCATAAATTTCAAAGATATGCTTACCTTAATAAAACATAAATTTTTATTAAAAAATAACATTTCTCTTGACACGAAAATTTAAAGGAAGTTTTTTTAATCAAATTTTTTTGAATAAAAATATTAAGGAAAAAAATTATGAAGCAAAGAAAAACTTTTAAAGTTTCTCATCTGAATCCCCTATCTATCCAGAATAATGTTGGGGAAAAAATATCTATTATTCTAACAATACTGATATTTATAACATCTATTGCAATTGCCAATAGTATAAGTATTGACCTTGGAACAAATGAACCCGAAATAAAGGTGATAGAAAACACTTATCAAAAGTTGTGTATATCATTGAGTTTTTCTGAAATTAAAAGCTTTGAAGTTCAAACTGAAAAAGGTATATTTACTGAGATTATCATACCAGGTTTTGGTAGAAGTTACAAAATTGGTGAGCCGAAACTTCCAATATTGCGAAAATTAGTTGAAATTCCATTAGAAGCTCAAGTTGAAGTAAAAGCTATTAGCTATGAAATTACAGAATATAATTTAGAAGATTATGGAATTACATATCCTTTAATTCCTGCCCAGCCCCCTATTCCAAAAGATAAAAAAATTGAATTCAAATATAATCCCTCTGTTTATCAAATAGATGAATATGTTTCTGAAAAATTAGCTTCTGTAGATGAATTAGGAATAATGAGAAGTGTGAGATTAGGAAGATTAAATATTTCACCCATTCAATACAATCCTGTAAAAAATAGTATCAAGGTATTTAATAATATTGAGGTTGATATTCAGTTCATTGGAGAAGATATTCATAAGACAATCCAACTGAAAGAAAAAACCTTTTCACCATACTTTGAAGGAATTTATAATCGTATAATCAATTATAAACCAATTGAGTCAAGAGATATTATTACCCGATATCCAGTAAAATATGTAATTGTGGCTGACCCAATGTTTGAGGGTGCATTAGAACCTTTTATAGAATGGAAATCGCAGAAGGGATTTTATATAATTACTGGTTACACAGATGACCCTGCTGTTGGAAATACTACCGGTTCTATTCGGACATATTTAGAAGGCTTATATAATCAAGGAACACCAGATGACCCTGCACCCTCTTTTGTTCTGTTTGTCGGTGATGTAGCTCAAATCCCTGCTTTTACAAGTGGATGGCATGTTACTGATCTGTATTATTGCGAATATACTGCTGATTATTTACCGGAAATGTATTATGGTAGATTCTCAGCGAATAATCTCACAGAATTGCTGCCTCAAATAGATAAAACATTAGAATATGAAAAATACGAAATGCCAGACCCATCATTCTTAAACGAGGTTGTTATGATTTCTGGTGTAGATGCTGGACATGCACCAACCTGGGGAAATGGACAAATCAACTATGGAACGACTTATTATTTCAACGAAGCTCATGGAATAACTTCACATACATATCTTTATCCACAATCGGGTAGTAGCGGTCCACAGATAATTCAAAATGTAAGTGATGGAGTAGCTTATGCCAATTATACTGCTCATGGTAGCCCAAATGGTTGGGCAGACCCGAGTTTCACTATTGGCAATATTTCAGGATTGCAAAATCAGAGTAAATATCCACTTATGGTTGGTAATGCTTGCTCTACAAATGAATTCCAGGAATACAATTGCTTTGGTGAGGCATTATTAAGAGCAGAGAATAAAGGCGCTTTGGGTTATATTGGTGGTTCAAATAGCACATACTGGGATGAGGATTACTGGTGGGGAGTTGGCTATGGAGCAATTTCCGCTAACCCTACTTATGAACAAACAGGATTAGGAGCTTATGACCGCACATTCCACGACCATGGTGAACCAGAGGTGGAATGGTATGTTACTCAAGATGGAATGATATTTGCTGGCAATCTCGCAGTTACTGAAGCAGGTTCTGGTATGTATGATTATTATTGGGAAATATATCATTTAATGGGTGACCCTTCCTTATCTGTTTATTATTCAGAACCTTCAGAAATGACTGTTACTTTCAATGCACTTCTCCCTATTGGTGCAGAGGAATTTACCATTGAAGCAGAGCCTGGTTCTTATGTAGGTATCTCTATGGATGGCATTCTACATGGAGCCGCTCTTGTTGATGAATCTGGCACTGTTGATGTTCCAATAACTCCTTTTACCCAAGCTGGAATCGCTGATATTATTGTAACAAAATCTCAATATCAACCTGTATTAACTACAGTTGTCGTAGCAAGCCCTGCAGTAGTTGATATTTCTCCAACATCAATTCCAGTCAATGTAGCTACAGATGTAATGATTTCCGTGTTTGAAGAAGATGGAACTACACCGATTCCTGATGTAAATATTGAAGTTACCGGTCCAGGTGTCTTTGGAGATACAGAAGGAATTACAGATGCGAGTGGTTTATGCACACTTAATTTTGGTGGTGAATATGGTGGAAATGAAGTCCTTCATATCAGAGGTTGGAGAACCGGAGATAACTATGACCTATTTAATGAACCTATGGCTGTTACGGGTGGAATAGACCTTACTAATCCTGATATATGGGTTACTACTACCTTTGGACTATCTGATACCTTTGGACTGAATATGCCTGGCACAGTTCATTTCATACAAGAAGAGACGGATTGTATCTACGGAATTTATATAGTAGATGCAGATACTTTCATTACAGCCTTGGAAGACTCAATAACCTATACACCCACAACACTAACAGATATTTATGCTTGCATAATGAAAACTAACTATAATCTGTATGATGAAATTTATTATACAATAGAAGTTTATGGCACAGTCTCAGGTATAGTTACAGAAAGCGAGAATGGAAATCCTGTTTCCAATGCAGAGGTAAGATTCTATGAGCAAGGTGGAGACCCAACTGAGG
>JACNFI010000312.1 GCA_014384665.1 Candidatus Cloacimonadota bacterium | reverse complement strand
CATTTTGTTGGGAGTAAAGAAAAAATTAGGAGATTTAAAATGATTAAGAAAATTGCGGTACTCGCAATATTAATAGGAATCTTCATTGCAGGTAACTTGCTTGCAGACGAAGGTTCTGTGGGATTATATCTAACTGTACTTCACGATTATAACTCGACACCTTATGTTGGCCAAACAATAATTGCTACAATATCTGGAGTACAACAAGTTCATGATACAGATATTAATGGTTTAGCAAAATTCGGTTGGAAGGCTTCATCTGGAATTTATTACATCGAAACAGAGATAAATGGTGAAAGATACACGACAACTGTTGAGAAGCAAGCAGGAGTAATTGCTAATAGAACCTGGTATATCCATGAAATAATACATGATCCGGAATGAACATGTAATAAAGGGAGGGGTTAATCCCCCCTCCCTGTTTATAAAATTGATGATAATTGGATTTATGTATATTGAGGTTTTGATGAAAAATTTTTTTTTAATTATATTTTTGTTTCTATTTGTAAAATTACATGCCGACTACAATCAACTACCCGGATTTCCTTATACCGATGAGTATAAACCAACTTATGGCACAAAGAATGGGCCGGGTGTTGTGAATATTAATGATGATCCATATCTAGAAATTGTGGTTTCCCTTCATAATAGAACATTTGCCCTCAACTATCTGGGTGAACTATTATGGATTGCGGACACACCAACCGAAGCACAACCGACAATGTCATTTGCTGATATCACAAATGATGGATATTTAGAGATCATTCAGACCACGAGGAGAAGATGGATCTATATTTTAGATAAAGAGGGTAATAATATTGATGGTTGGCCAAAACATTTTGGGAGTTACGCAGATAATGGTTTCCTTACTACAGCAGTTGCATATGATCTCGATGGAGATGGGAATAAAGAGATTCTGTGGGGAAATTATGATTATAGTTATCCCTGCGGTCTTTATGTAGTAAAAAGTAATGGCGAATATTTTAATGATAACTATCCTTTTTATATCGATGAAGGTGTTGCATGTCAACCAGCAGTTGGTGATGTGGATAATGATGGTTTGCCGGAAATAATATGTGCAGCACTTGATCATAATTTATATGTTCTAAAGCCGGATGGAACAATTATGGACGGCTGGCCTCAACTTGCGTATAATGGAGATGCCAATTACTGGATAACACCCCCTGTGCTTGCTGACCTTACCGGAGATGGATACTTAGAAATAATAGTCCCTGCATCAGGTAATTATTCGAGCCCTGATCCAACCGGCTTGTATGTATATAAATATGATGGGACTGTTATGGATGGATGGCCCAATAATTTTCCTGATATAACGATGTGTCCACCTTCGATTGCTGACCTTAACAATGATGGGGAATTAGAAATCCTCTGCGGATGTCATAATACATTTCAATCAAACAATACGATATTTATCTATAATGCTGATGGTACATATTTTTCAAATGCACCGTACTATAGTATGGGGAGTGTTTATGGTCCAATAGTGATTGGAAATATTGATTCAACAAGCGAAAAAGAGATAATATTTGATTCAAATTTATCTATTGTTGGAACTCCCAATATAGGTTTTCTTGAGGGAATACATTATAATGGGGACATTATCGATAATTTCCCATTACGACCTTTTGGTTGTACAATGTCCAATAGTGGTGTCTTTGGGGATATAAATCATGATGGTTTCTTAGACATAATAGCATTATCCAAGGATTTATCATTAGATAGCATGTGGATTTATGCCTACGATCTTGCAGTTCCTTATGATCCGTTACAAATAGAGTGGAAAACCTACCAGTATGATTTTCAAAGACTAGGTCAGTATCATCCGCCTTATTCGTATGACCCACCGCTAAGTTTCAGTGCTTCAGTAGATTCTCATGGAGTAAATCTTACATGGGAGCAACCGGCAAATGAAAGGAATTATGCATATTCTATATTTAGAGATGACGCACTCCTCGCACGAACACCTTATACAACCTTTTGTGATTCATTAGTACAGAGTTACACAACCTATCAGTATTATATAAAATCTGTCTATGAGCAGGGATTTAGTCCTCCGTCAGAAGTTATAGAAATCACGACAGATTCAATATCTGTAGATAATGAAATTCCAATAACATTATCATTATCAGCCCACCCCAACCCCTTCTCAACCTCGACTACTATATCATATACAGGTAAGCAGAACTTACATAATCCATCGCAAATTAAGATTTACAACATTAAAGGACAACTGGTAAAAGAAATAAACTCGTTCCCAGACCCCAGTTTATCTGGGCGTAATGGAATGAAAACTGGTTTGGGAATGATAGAAGCAGTTTGGGATGGGAAGGATGAGAGTGGAAGAGAAGTGAAAAGCGGCGTGTATTTCTGTACATTTCAAAACGGTGAGAAACAAGCGGTAACAAAATTAGTACTTTTGAGGTAAGCTATTGGAAATAAAATTTGACAAAGAAGATTTATAGATTTCTTTGTTGAACATAATGAAAAAGGAAAATGAATTACTGAAAATTAGATTTTGTGAGATGATTTGTCTATACCATCCTCCGTATTACCATTTTAAATTTTCCATTTTGCAATTTACATTTGTACCCCCCCCCACTCCAACTTACAACTATTAAGCAAGTTACACAAATATAAATTTCATGTATTCATTTCCAATAGCAATTATATCTTTGTTATTGGTAAGAATAAATTTATTCTCTCCTGTCTCTCTATTCAAATTGGGTGGAGAGACGAATTTATTTGGTAACTAAATAAAAAGATAGTACGTCAAATTTTATGATAATTATAAAAAAAGAGTTTGCTCAAAAATGAGCAGAGGAGTAAACAATGTATAAAAAAGTTTTAGTAACTGCAATCTTGCTCTCACTATTCATTGCTGGTAATTTATTTGCCCAATCAATTGATGTCGT
>JACNFI010000311.1 GCA_014384665.1 Candidatus Cloacimonadota bacterium | reverse complement strand
CCTTAAAATAAAAAAAATTATTAGTTATGCAAAATACCATTTTCTTGTCATTCCGCAATCGATGCGTAATCCAAAATCCTTTATTTTAATAGATTCCCGTTTTCACGGGAATGACAAATGAAGTGAAATTACAACGCTCTGTCAATAATAAAATAAAAAGATAGTAACTCTCAACATTAAAATAATGTTCAAAACAGTCCCCGCAATCCCCGCGGACGCGGGGAGAGGATTAAATCCTGTTTGAGCCGACATTCCGCACTTCACATTCCGCATTCCGCACTTAAAAGCTACTCACTTTTCTTAATATATTCTATCTGTTGCTTTGCAGCAGGACCTAATGTGTGATGATTTTTTATCATTTCAAACTCAGCCAAAGCTTCAGCACTTTTCCCTTCTTTACGATATATTAAGCCAAAGTAATAGTGAACATTAGGATTGGTTGGGTCTGTTTCTCTAACTTTTGAAAGATTATCTTTTGCTTTCTTGTAATACCCTCTTTCGTAATAAAGCTGACCCAAAATTAAAGAAATCTCCTTATCGAATTTTATTGTATCCGATTGTTCAAAAGCTTCTAAGGCATTATCAATGTCACCAATGTTTTGATAAAAACCACCCAAATTCTTATAAACCTTTCTCAAAATGTAATCTTCTGGTTTTGTGGCAATATAGTCATTATAAATCTTTATTGCACTTGTATCCTGCCCGATATTATGATAAAGCAAAGCGATTTTTTCCAGAATGTCCACTTTCTTATTATTAATCTCAAATGCCTCTGAATAGTATTTTATGGCATTGGGAATATCATTTTTCTCTTCATACACTTTAGCAATTTTCTTCTTTATTTTATATTTACTATAATTTTTATCAAAATCAATCAAAACTTGCAGAGCTTTACTTTTATTTCCAAGTGCTTCATATATCGTATTTAATGCTAATATTACTTTACTATCATCAGGCTTTTTCTGTAATCTAAGATTGTAATATTTTATAGCTTTATTATATTGTTTAATTTTTTTACACATTATTGAAAGATTTTTATACAATTCATTTATTTCACCTGACCTCGGATATAATTCTGAATCAATAAGTTGGTAATATTCAAGTGCCTTCTCTGCATTAATAATATATTTATCATCCTTTTTTAGTCTATAGTACAGATATGCAATTTTCTTATTATATAAATCTGCAATAATCTCTTGAATAGAATTTTTACTTTTTACAATACTTTCATATTTTTCGACTGCCATTTCATAGTTATTTATTGCTCCTTCTAAATCTCCTAATTCCTCTAATCTGCAGCCCTCTTCATAAAAACTATACGCATCATTTTCAATATTTTTAATTTCAATATCAGTTAATCCTTGAGAATATAATAAAGTAACTGAGATAATTAAAATTACTAAAATAATAAACATTTTTCTTTCCACAATTTTCCTCCATAAATATTATTTTTTACGCTCTTGGATGATAGAGCGAATGAATTTCTTTTAAATATTTTCTGTCAATATTTGTATAAATTTGTGTGGTACTTATACTGGTATGACCCAAAAGTGTTTGAACTACTCGCAGGTTTGCTCCACCTTGTAAAAGATGAGTTGCAAAGGAATGCCGCATAGTATGTGGAGAAACCTTTGCCTTAATATTTGCAAGCCCTACATATTTATTAAATATCTTCCAACATCCCATCCGACTGAGTTTATTTCCGAATCTGTTCAGAAACATAATATTACTTTGATTCTCTTTTAGGAATTCTGCTCGTGCTTCATTCAAATATGTCTGGCAGTATTTAAGCGCAACTTTAGATATTGGAACATATCGTTCTTTTCTTCCTTTTCCAAAAAGCCGCACCAATCCCTCATTCCACAAGAAATCACCTGCTCGTAAATTTGTCATCTCAGAAATTCTCGCTCCTGTAGAATACAGAAATTCCAGCATTGCTCTATTTCGGAGACCAAATTTGTCTTCTGTTTTCACTGAATTGATAAGTACATTTACTTCCTCAATAGAAAGCACATTTGGAAGTTTTAATGATATTTTTTGGGATGGAAATTTCTCAAATATTGGTTCTTTTATTATTTTCTCAGTGAAAAGAAATTTATAAAAGTTTTTCAATGAACTTCTTTTTCTGGCAACTGTTGTGTCTTCTGATTTGTTATCATAAAGAGTGTTCAAAAATTCTATTACATTTTCTGGACTCACATTTCGGAAGTCATCATCGCAAAATATAGCAAACTGGACAATGTCACCAACATAAGCATTTATACTATTTTCTGCAAGACCTTTTTCCACTTTGAGATAGAACTTAAATCTATTTATCAAACTCCAGTTTTCTTTGGAGATTTTTTCTAAATTTTTCATTATAATAAAATTGATTTTTCGCTATTTCTCGTCAATATTTTTGGATTCTTTGGATTTAATACTTTTGATTAAATGTAATATTAGAAGTTTAATTGCTCCAAATTGATGGTTTGAAGTTTCAAACAAATCCAAAAACTTGACAATAACAAACCAATTTTGCTAATATAAATCAAAATGTTAGAAAAATATCTAAAAAAAATAAAGGAAACCTCTTCTCAAGGAGATGCAAGAGAAGATAGCTTTTACTCAACTCTTGAGAAAATTTTTGATGTATTATAAAAATTTTAAAATATTATATGATAAGAAATCAAGTTTAATTGTTAATGTGGAGGAAGAATGTCAAAAATAAATGTAAATTTGTCTATTCCATTTAATGATTTATTAAAAGCCATTATAAGATTAAAGTATAAAGAAAAATTTAAAATATAGAAGTTGCTTGATGAGCAGTTTGAAAAAGTTGAAGAAGAATTCGAACAAAATCCTGAAATTGTATCACAAGTCAAAGAAGCAAGAGAAGCATATATGAGATCTGCAAAATGAGTATTTTCACTTTATTTCTGGCTACGGCTTGCTTCTC